>JAEDKS010000095.1 GCA_016295665.1 Clostridia bacterium | reverse complement strand
AGGAAATGATGGGCGGCATGGGCATCAACTCCATCGAAGCCCTGCGCGGCAACCGGCTGATGCTGCGCGGCGTCGGGCTGACGGAGAAGGAACTCGAAATTCTCGGCGTGAAGCATGCGGGGGAGTGACAGACGATGAAGAGAATCTATGTGAATGAAAAATGGTGTCTGGGCTGCCACCTGTGCGAGTACTACTGTGCCTTCGCCAACTCGGGCAAGTCCGACATGGTCAAGGCGCTGAAGAACGTGACCATCCATCCGCGCATCCATATCGAGGGCGGCAAGAGCGGCGTTCACTTCGCGGTGAGCTGCCGCCACTGCGCCAACCCGCTGTGCGTCAAGGGCTGCATCAGCGGCGCGCTGAGCGTGAAGAACGGCATGATCGAGATCGACCAGGACAAGTGCGTGGGCTGCTTTACCTGCATCCTGTCCTGCCCCTATGGTGCCATCATGCCCGATGCCAGCGGTCATGTGATGCAGAAGTGCGAGCTGTGCACCAAGAATGCCAGCGGCGAGCCCGCCTGTGTCAAGAACTGTCCCAACCAGGCCATTGTCTTTGAGGAGAGGTGAGTGGCATGAGATATGTGATCGTTGGCAACGGCCCCGCAGCGGTCAGCGCGGTGGAGAGCATCCGCAGGTTTGACGCAACCGGGGACATCACGCTGTTCTCCCGCGAGAACGAGTTTACCTATTCCCGTCCGCTCATCTCCTATCTGCTGCTGGGCGCCACGGATGAGGACAGGATGCGCTACAGGAAGCCGGATTTCTACACAGCCAACCGCGTAGACTATCGTCAGGGCGTGTCGGTGACCGCCATCGACCCGGAGAAGCGGGAGGTCACCTCCTCCGACGGCTCCGTGACGCCCTATGACCGGCTGCTTCTGGCTACCGGCGCCCGGCCCTTTGTGCCGCCGGCAGAGGGGCTCGACACGGTATCCTATCACAGCTTTATGACGCTGGAGGATGCCCGGGGGCTCCGCGAGGCGCTCACGCCGAACTCCAGCGTGCTGATTGTGGGCGCGGGTCTGATCGGACTCAAGTGCCTGGAGGGCATCCGCCATCTTTGCGACCGGATCACGGTGGTGGATCTGGCGGATCAGATTCTGCCCTCCATTCTGGACAGGGAAGCAGCCGCCATGGTACAGGCCCACATCGAAAAGGAGCGGGTCGATTTCATCCTGGGCGACAGCGTGGTGAAGTATCAGCCCGGCCTTGCCACCACCCGGAGCGGCAGGACGATTCCCTTCGACGTGCTCGTCATGGCGGTGGGTGTCCGCCCCTGCACGGAGCTGGCGGTCGCCATGGGCCTGGACGCGGCTCGGGGCATCCCGACGAACGAGCGCGGCGAAACGGCGATTCCCGGCGTGTACGCGGCAGGGGACTGCGCCGTCAGCCACGACATCACCACGGACACCGACCGGGTGCTGGCGCTGCTGCCCAACGCCGCCATGCAGGGCGAGGTCTGCGGCGCGGATATGGCGGGCGGTCGCGTGGATCCGCTGAACAGCCTGCCCATGAATGCCATGGGTATGTTCGGACTGCATATGATCACTGCGGGCACCATGGTGGGCGAGGATCACATCATCCGCACCCCGGGCGGCTACAAGCGCCTCTGCACGAAGGACAACCGGCTGATGGGCTATATCCTGGTGGGGGACGTGGAGCGCGCCGGCATCTACACCGCGCTCATTCGCGAAAAGACCCCGCTGGATTCCATCGACTTTGCGCTGATGCTGGAAAAGCCGCAGCTCATGGCGTTCTCCAAGCGTGACCGCCAGATGAAAATGGGAGGTAGCCGCCTGTGAAGCTGATTGCAGGAAACAAGCATTTTCAGGAACTGAATCAGGAAATCAACGCCTGCCCGGACAGCGAAATCGACATCGAGGGCTGTATGGGCCAGCGCTACATCGGCAGCGGACTGAAGAACAAGACCCTCCGGATTCACGGCATTCCCGGCAACGCGCTGTGCGCGTATCTGGATGACTGCCATGTGGAGGTCTACGGCAACGCGCAGGACGCCACCGGCGACACCATGAACGCCGGCGAGCTGATCATCCACGGCAACTGCGGCGACGCCACCGGCTATGCCATGCGCGGCGGCACGATTCTGGTGAAGGGGAATGTGGGCTACCGCGCCGGCATCCACATGAAGGCCTATCAGGATCAGGTGCCCGTTCTGGTGGTGGGCGGCGAGGCCGGCAGCTTCCTGGGCGAGTATCAGGCCGGCGGCTACATCGTGGTGCTCGGTCTGCACACCACCGACCATGCCCCGGTGGGCCGCTTCTGTGCGGCGGGCATGCACGGCGGGAAAATTTTCCTGCGCACCGAGGCCCCCATGCCCTTCGACCTGCCCGTTCAGGTGATTGCGCATGAGGCTACGGCTGAGGACAAGCAGGAGATTGCACCCTTTGTGTCGAAATTCGCTCAGGCGTTTGGCGGCGATGAGGATTCGCTGCTGCAGGGCCGCTTTATGGTGCTGGAACCCAACACAAGCAATCCCTACAAACGGCTGTATGTCACGAACTGAGGAGGCTCCACCATGACCGAGCAGGAAGTTCTCGATTTTGTTCAGGAGAACGATGTAAAATTCATCCGTCTTGCCTTTGTTGATCTCTTTGGCGCGCTGAAGAACATCTCCATCATGCCCGAGGAGCTGGGACGGGCCTTTGCCGGAGGCATCAGCTTTGATGCCTCCGCCGTCAAGGGCTTCTGCGACATCGACTCCAGTGAGCTGTTTCTTCGCCCCGATCTCAACACCCTGACCGTGCTGCCCTGGCGCCCGCAGACGGGCAGGGTGGCAAGGCTGATGTGCGACTGCTACACGCCCGACGGTCAGCTCTTCAGCGGCTACAGCCGCACCATCCTCCGGCAGCAGGCGGAAAAGGCCCGGAGCAGGGGCTACTTCTTCCGCATCGGCACGGAGTACGAGTTCTATCTCTTCAAGGCCGACGAGCATGGGGATGTAACGCTCATCCCGCAGGATGAGGCGGACTACATGGACGTGGCTCCCCTGGACAAGGGCGAGAACATCCGCCGGGAGATCTGCCTGACCCTGGAGGCCATGCACATTCAGCCGGAGAGCAGCCACCACGAGCAGGGCCCCGGGCAGAACGAGATTGACTTCCGCTATGCCGGCGCCCTGACCGCGGCGGACAATGCCATGGCCTTCAAGGGCGCCGTGCGCACCATCGCCGCGGAGTACGGCCTTCATGCCTCCTTCCTTCCCAAGCCCCTGCCGGGCGAGAGCGGCAACGGTCTGCATGTGAACCTTTCCGTGGTCAAGGACGGCGTCAACCTGTTTGAGACCGTGGACGGCCTCATCAGCCTGGAGGCGCAGTCCATCATGGCGGGCATTCTCCGGCGCATCCGGGAGATCAGCCTGTTCCTGAACCCGCTGCCCTCCAGCTATCAGCGGCTTGGAAAGTGCGAGGCTCCCAGCCGGATCAACTGGAGCTTTGGCAACCGCAGCCAGTGCATCCGGATTCCCGCCTGTACCTCCGGCAGCGGGCGCATGGAGCTTCGTTCTCCCGACCCGGCCTGCAATCCCTATCTTGCCTTCGCTCTGATTATCGCAGCCGCCATGGAGGGTTTGGAGGAGCAGCTCGTGCTTCAGGAGCCGCTGCGCGATACGGGTCGCCTGCCCGAGGACATCAACGAGGCCATCAGCGCCGCGGAGCAGAGCGAGTTCATCCGCGCTGTGTTGCCGGAGGATACGCTTGCGCGCTACATTCTTGAAAAGAAAAAGATCGCTGCCCGGGACGAGGCCGATACCAAGGCGGTTTTCCAGCAGCATCTGCGCACCATTTAAGGAAATCGGGAGGTGACGTTCGTGACGCAGGACAGTTTGCTTCTGGTCGCGTCAACGGACAAGGGTCTTGCGCTCCTGCAGTCGCTGGTGCCGGACGGGCGCTATCCCTCGGTCAGGATATGCCGCAGCGGTGCCGAGGCGCGCCGGGAGCAGCTGTCCTCCGGCGCCGGCATGGTGCTCATCAATACGCCGCTGAGCGATGAGACCGGTCTCGAGCTCGCGCTGGATTTTGCCAAGGCGTCCATCGCCGGGGTGATGCTGCTGGTGAAGGCCGAGCTGGTGGAAACGGTCTGCGCCCGCGTGGAGGAGTACGGCGTGCTGGTGATCGGTAAGCCCGTGGTCAGGCAGATTTTCGATCAGGCCATCCGCTTTGCGCAGGCATCCCATCAGCGGATGCTGATGCTTCAGGGCGAGAAGGAGCGGCTGGAGCGCAAGCTGGCGGAGCAGCGGCTGATTGACCGGGCCAAATGCGTGCTGATTCAGTATCTGAACATGACGGAGGATCAGGCGCACCGCTATATCGAGAAGCAGGCCATGGATACCCGGCAGACCAAGGTGCACATCGCGCAGTCCATCCTGTCCACCTATGAGCTGTGACGCAGGGACAAGAATTGATAAATAAATCACAAATCCAGCAAAACTTGACAGTCACCGCGCATTGTGCTATGATGATAGTATCTTGCAGAAGGGCGTGAGCGTGGTGAAGGAGAGCAAGGAAGCGCGGCGCAAGCGACAGCGAAAGAGCGGCCTGGTCATTGGGTCGCTTCGGTTTTTGCTGTATGGTGGTTTGCTCGCGCTTTTTATTGCGGTCATGAGCATCAGCAACTGGTATCTGCTCAACCCCAGCCGAACGCTCGCCATCGTGCTCTTCACCTGGTTCGGCATGACCGCTGCCATGCACAGCGCCTATGGCGGCTATGACGTTGGACGCAAAAAGAGTAAGCCGATCATCGGCAACATGGCGCTCGGCACGTTCATCACCGATGGCGTGACCTATTTCGCCCTGCAGATCATGAACGTGAACGTCAATAACAACGATACGCTGGAGCTCTTCGGCCTGGACTTTGTCCTTCTGATGCTCTGCTATCTTCTGCAGCTGATCCTGATCGCCGTGATGGTCAAGCTGGGCAACGAGCTCTTCTTCCGCATCAATCCGCCCCGCGACTGCCTCATCATCCTGGGCGACCTCAGCAATCAGGAGGCCATCGAAAAGAAAATCAGCCGCTACCGCCTGCAGTGGCACATCACCGACGTGGCCCGCTGGGATGATCCCGATCTGAACAGCAGGATCGAGAAGGTGGCGGTGGTCTTTATGGCCAACATCCCCGAGGAGGTTCGGCTGAAGCTGATGCGCATCTGCTATGACCTGCATCGGGATGTGCTCTGCAAGGCGCAGATGCAGGACATCATCATGTCCAACGCCCGGCAGGTCGTGGTGGACGACGCCCCCTTCCTGGAGATGGACTATCACAAGACCACCTTCGGTCAGCGCTCCGTCAAGCGGCTCATGGACATCGGCGTGTCGCTGACGGCGCTCGTGCTGCTCTCTCCGCTGCTGCTCGTGATCGCCATCTGCATCCATCTCGAGGACGGCGGCCCGGTCATGTTCTACCAGAAGCGTACCACCGGCGACGGAAGCGAGTTTACCATCTGCAAGTTCCGCACCATGCGCCTTGAGCGCGAGGAGGACAAGAAGCTGCCGACGGCGGTCAATGATGACCGCGTCACCCGAATCGGACACTTCCTGCGCCGCTTCCGGCTCGATGAGCTGCCACAGTTCTACAACATCCTGATCGGCGATATGTCCCTGGTGGGCCCCCGTCCCGAGATGCTGGAAAACGTGGATCGCTACAAGCTCGCCCTGCCCACCTTCGTGTACCGTGAGAAGATGAAAGCCGGTCTGACGGGTCTTGCGCAGATTGAGGGGCGCTACAACACCTCGCCGGAGGACAAGCTGATGCTGGATTTGATGTACATCGAATCCTTCAACATCTGGATGGACATCAAGCTGATTCTCCGCACCTTCACGGTGTTCTTCAAGCCGGAGTCCACCGCGGGCTTCACCGATCAGCAGGAGCTGGATATGCAGGCGCAGGACAGCGTGCTCGCGGAGCAGCGCTCGGTTGCCGCTGAAAGTGAGCTCCGGGCCGCCCTGACCGAGGCCGCGCCCAAATCCAAAACCAGGCAGCCCGCGCCTGCCCGAGCATCCGGGCGGAAAAAGGCGCGTCACACCAAGCACCAGAAAAACAGCATTTCCAGGGCATCATAGTGCATCAGGCACAGATGACAGAAAGAGGAGGCTTTTCCATGAAAACCACGTTGCTCATCATGGCTGCGGGACTCGGCTCCCGCTACGGCGGCAACAAGCAGATTGACCGCATTGGCCCGAATGGCGAGATTCTGATGGAGTACTCCATCCACGACGCTGTGGAGGCGGGCTTTGACAAGGTCGTGTTTGTAATCAAGCGCGCCATGGCGGACACCTTCCGTGAGATGGTCGGTGACAAGATCGCGAAGAAGGTCGAGGTGCACTACGCCTTCCAAGAGTACGACAACCTGCCCGGCGGCTTTGTGCCGCCTGCGGATCGCACCAAGCCCTATGGCACCGTGCATGCGGTGCTGGCGGCGAAGGAATTCATTCAGGAGCCCTTTGCGGTGATCAACGCGGATGACTACTATGGTCGCGATGCCTTCACCGCCATGGCGGACTGCCTGCATGAGATGCAGGGGAAGGAGAATGCCGCCTCCATGGTGGCCTACTATCTGCGCAACACCGTCAGCGAGAACGGCACCGTGACCCGAGGCGTGTGCGAGAAGGACGCGGATGGCAACCTGAAGAAGGTCGTCGAGACCTACAAGATCAAGCCCATGCCCGACGGCACCATCCGGGATCTGAATGCCAGCGAGGAGGGCGTGATTCTTGATCCGGACGCGCTGGTGAGCATGAATTTCTGGGGCTTCCATCCGTCGTTCTTCCCGGCGGCGGAAAAGAAGCTGCTCGCCTTCCTGCAGTCCGATGCGGGTGACCCGATGAAGCGGGAATATGTGCTCCCCACCCTGGTGGACGAGATGATGCACGAGCAGGGCCTGAAGGTCAAGGTGCTCAGCACCAATGCGGTGTGGTTCGGCATCACCTACCGGGAGGACAAGGAATACGTCATGAACGAACTGAAGAAGCTGCATGATGCCGGGGTTTATCCGCCGGCGCTGTAACCCAAAGCAAAACCTCCGCGCTGTTCGATGGCGCGGAGGCCTTTTCATGACGGGATGCTCATTCCGGCTTTTTAGCCTTGGGATAGACGCCCAGCAGCCGGAGCTCCCGGGTAAAGGGGGCTGCCGCCGCCATGGCGGTATGCAGGTGCTCCCGATCCATGGGGCCCTCGAAGTCGGCGGAAAAGAAGTACAGGAACGTGGTCTCCGGCAGGGGACGGCTCTCGATGCGGGACATGTTCAGCCCGCTCCGGGCGAAGCTCTCAAGCACGCGAACCAGCGCGCCCACCTCGTTGTTGACGGTAAAGACCACGGTTGCCTTGCCGGGCTCGGCAAGCGGTGCGTCGTTCAGGGAGAGGATGAAGAAACGGGTGGTGTTGTGCTTGCTCGTCTGGATGTTCCGGCGCAGGATGGTCAGCCCGAACTCCTTCGCGGCTTCCTCGCTGGCGATGGCGGCGCGGGACAGGTCGCCCAGATCGCGCACCTCCCGGGCGCTGATCGCGGTGTTGGTGCTGGGAAGAATCTGCACCCCGGGCAGCTTTGCCAGGAACGCGTCGCACTGGGCGATGGCCTGCGGGTGGCTCGAGATCAGCCGGATGCCGGACAGGGACGCTCCCGGCAGCGCCAGCAGATTGTGACGGACGGGCTTCATGGTCTCGCCCACGATGTGCAGCGGCAGCTTCTCCAGCAGCTGATAGGTCGGGATGACCGCCCCGGCGAAGCTGTTCTCCACGGGCAGCAGGGCATAGTCCGCCCGCCGGTCGATCACGGCCTGCGCTGCCTCTGGAAAGGTGGGATAGCCCACGCAGCTGCCCTCGGGAAAGGCCTCCTGCGCTGCGGCACAGGAGAAGCTGCCCTGGGTTCCCGGATAGGCGATCACCTTACGCATGCGAGCCGCTCCTTCCACATCTCCATCACGCCGATGGCTGCCATGGCCTCCACCACAGGCACGGCCCGGGGCAGAATGCAAGGGTCATGCCGCCCGTGAATCGAAAGCTCCGCGTTTTCCATGGTGCGGAGTGAAATGGTCTGCTGGGGCTGGGCGATGGACGGCGTGGGCCGGATGGCACAGGAGAACAGCACCGGCATACCGTTGGTGATGCCACCATTGATGCCGCCGGCGTGGTTCGTGGCTGTGACCACCCGATCGCCGTCCATGCGGAAGGCGTCGTTGGCCTCGCTGCCCCGCAGGGAGGCAAAGCCGAAGCCGTCCCCGAAAGAGACACCCTTCACGGCGGGAATGGAGAACAGCAGGTGACTCAGCACGCTCTCCATGCTGTCAAAGAACGGGGCACCGAGACCCGCCGGCAGGCCAAGGATCCTGCATTCGATCACGCCGCCCACGGAATCCGCGCTGCTTCGCGCCTCCAGAATGAGCTGCTCCATATCCCTTTCAAGCCCCGCCCGGATCACGGGCAGCTGCATGGATTTCAGGTGCGCAAGCGGTGCGTCCTCAGGCTGCTCCGCCAGGCTGTCATCCTGCAGGGAGCCGAGCTGACGGATGTGACTCTGAATGGTCACGCCCTGATCCTCCAGCCACTGCGCGCAGAGTGTACCCGCCAGCACGATGGGGGCCGTAAGGCGACCGGAGAAGCTGCCGCCGCCGCGCCAGTCCTCAAAGCCGTAGTAGCGCACATGCCCTGTGTAGTCCGCATGCCCGGGGCGCACCAGATCCACGCCGTCGCCATAGTCGCGGCTGCGCTGGTTGGTGTTGCGGATGATGGCGCAGATGGGCTGTCCCGTGGTAACGCCGTTCAGCACACCGGAGAGAAACTCCGGCGCGTCCGGCTCCCGGCGGGAGGTGGTCATGGCGCTCTGCCCGGGGGCGCGTCTCGCCATCTCCCGGGACAGACGGTCAAAGTCGATGGTCATGCCGGCAGGCAGCCCGTCCATGGAAACGCCAATGGCCTCCCCGTGGCTTTGCCCGAAGATGGACAGGTGCAGATGCTGACCGAAGAAGCTGCTCATTCCACGTTTCCTCCCAGGCTGCGATACACGGACAGATAATCCGGCCAGGATTTGTTAATGGCCTGCACACCGGGCACCTG
>JAEDKS010000094.1 GCA_016295665.1 Clostridia bacterium | reverse complement strand
CCCCAACAAGCAACTGAGGGTACACTCCCCCCCTTGACAAACCCCCTCCCACCCGCTATGCTATATTAGTACCCACGCACCCACCCGTCCCCCTCCATGGGGCCCCCGGGGTGCACAAAGGAGGAGGACCGTATGACCAAGGCGCTGATTTCCGTCACCGGGCTGGATGCCACGGGCATTATCGCCCGGGTGGCGACCCGGCTGAGCGAGATGAACATTAACATTCTGGACATCACCCAGACCATTCTGGGCGGCTATTTCACCATGATGATGGTGGTGGACCTGGACGGCGCCCACATGGACTTCGCCCAGATTGACGAGGGCCTTCAGCCCATCCGCGACGAGATGAAAATGACCATCCACATGCAGCGCATGGACATCTACGAAGCCATGCACCGCATCTGACGGGAGGGACGGGCGTTGATCGAAACAGGCGAGATTCTCCAGACCATGCGGATGATTCAGGAGGAGAACTTCGACATCCGCACCATCACCCTGGGCGTGAACCTGCTGGACTGCTCCGATGCCGACCCCGAGCGGTGCGGTCAGCGGGTCTATGACAAGATCTGCCGCGTGGCCCGGAGTCTGGTGCGCGTGGGCGAGAGCATCGAGCGGGAGTTCAGCATCCCGATTGTGAACAAGCGCATCTCGGTGACCCCGGTGAGCCTGATCTGTCAGGGCGACCCGAGGCCCATCGCCCGCTGGCTCGACCGGGCCGCGAAGGAGATGGGCGTGAACTTCCTGGGCGGCTACTCCGCGCTGATGCAGAAGGGCGCCACCCGGGCGGACATCCGGCTCATGCAGTCCATCCCCGAGGTGCTGGCGACCACCGAGCGCCTCTGCTCGTCCATCAACGTGGGCTCGACGAAGGCCGGCCTCAACATGAACGCCATCCGGGACATGGGCCACATCATCAAGGAGACCGCGGCCCTGACGGCGGATTCGGACGGCCTGGGCTGTGCCAAGCTGGTGGTGTTCGCCAACGCGGTGGAGGACAATCCGTTCATGGCGGGTGCCTTCTGCGGCGTGGGAGAGCCGGAGTGCGCCATCAACGTGGGCGTGTCGGGCCCCGGCGTGGTGAAGAAGGCGCTGGAGGAGTGCCGCGGCAAGCCCTTTGACGTGGTGGCGGAGACCATCAAGCGCACGGCCTTCAAGATCACCCGCGTGGGCCAGCTGGTGGCGCGGGAGGCGTCCCAGCGCCTGGACATCCCCTTCGGCATCGTCGATCTGTCCCTGGCCCCGACCCCGGCCCGGGGCGATTCCGTGGCCCACATCCTGACCGAGATGGGCCTTGAGATGGCGGGTGCCCCCGGCACCACGGCGGCGCTGGCCCTGCTCAACGACGCGGTGAAGAAGGGCGGCGTCATGGCCTCCAACCACGTGGGCGGCCTGAGCGGCGCCTTCATCCCGGTCAGCGAGGACATCGGCATGATCGAGGCCGCCGCCGCCGGCGCCCTGACGCTGGAGAAGCTGGAGGCCATGACCTGCGTGTGCTCGGTGGGTCTGGACATGATCGCCATTCCCGGCGACACCAGCGCCGCCACCATCTCCGGCATCATCGCCGACGAGGCCGCCATCGGCATGGTGAACAACAAGACCACCGCCGTCCGCGTGATTCCCGCCATGGGCAAGAAGGCCGGGGACACGGTGGAGTTCGGCGGCCTGCTGGGCTATGCCCCGGTGATGCCCGTGAACACCTGCTCCTGTGATGCCTTCATCGCCCGGGGCGGACGCATTCCGGCCCCGCTCCACTCCCTGCGGAACTGAGCCTGCCGCATCCCCAAAACAAGACCGCGCCGTCCCCCGAAAAGCCGGAGGGCGGCGCGTTTTGTGTGGCCTGATGAGGATTGATGATGCCGGAGGGGAGGGGAGGGGCACCGCCTGAATGCCCCGCATTGGCCCGGAAAGGCCCCTGTTTTGGCCTGCAGCCCCTTACCCCGCCTTCTCCACGCTGTCGAACTGGGCGTGGTACAGGGCCGCGTAGACGCCATTTTGACGCAGCAGCTCCGCATGGGTGCCCTGCTCGACGATGCGCCCCCTGTCCATCACCAGGATGCGGTCGGCCCCGGCGATGGTGGACAGCCGGTGGGCGATGACGAAGCAGGTTCTGCCGCGCATCAATTCCAGCATGGCGGCCTGAATGAGCCGCTCGGTCTGGGTGTCCACGTTGGAGGTGGCCTCGTCGAGGATGAGCATCCGCGCATCCAGCAGCATGGCCCGGGCGATGGTCAGCAGCTGCTTCTGTCCCTTGGAGATGCTGTCGCCGCTGCCGGTGACCCGGGTGTCGTAGCCCTCGGGCATGGACAGGATCATGTCGTGAATCCGGGCGGCCTTCGCGGCGGCGATGATTTCGTCCCTTGTGGCGCCGCGAAGGCCGTAGGCGATGTTCTCGGCGATGGTGCCGTCAAAGAGCCAGGTGTCCTGCAGCACCATGCTGAACTGGCTGCGGAGCCGGTCGCGGCGGATGGTGCGGATGTCGATGCCGTCCAGCTCCACCGCGCCCTCGTCCACGTCGTAGAAGCGCATGAGCAGGTTGATGAGGGTGGTCTTGCCGCAGCCCGTCTCGCCCACGATGGCGATGGTCTGCCCGGGCTGGGCGGTGAAGTCGATGTGGTGGACGATGGTCTTGCCGGGCAGGTACCCGAAGGACACGTCCCGGAACCGCACCTCGCCCCGGCAGCCGGTCATGTCGATGGCATCGGGCGCGTCCGCCTTCTCCGTCTCCAGGTCGCACAGGTGCAGCACCCGCTCCGCCGCCGCCAGCGCGGACTGCAGCTCCGCCAGCAGGTTGGCGAACTCGTTGATGGGCCCGGAGAACTTGCGGGAGTACAGCACAAAGGAGCTGACGCCGCCCAGGGTGATGTCCCCCGCCATGAACATCAGCGAGCCGAACACGCTGACCATGACGAGTGACAGGTTGTTAATCAGGTTGACAGTCGGCCCGTTGACGCAGGCCGCGCCGTCGGCCTTCTGGGTGGCGTTCGAGGCGGCCTCGTTGCGCTCGCGGAAGCGGTGGCAGAACTCCTCCTCCTGATGGTAGGCCCGGATGGTCTTGAGCCCGGACACGGCCTCCTCGGCAAAGCCGTTGAGCAATCCCAGCTCCTTCGACCTGCGCCGGTACAGGGGCCGCACGAGCCGGGAGCGGAAGCGCGTGAACAGGATGCTCAGCGGAATGGTGACCACGAACACGAGGATGAGCCGGGGGGAGATGGTCAGCATCATGGCGAAGGAGCCGACGACGGTGATGAGGCTGGTCAGAATCTGGGTGATGTCCGTGGACAGGGAAGCGCCCACGGTGTCCACGTCGTAGGACAGGATGGAGATGACATCGCCCGTTTGATGGGTGTCAAAGAAGGCGATGGGCAGGCGGGTCAGGTGGTTGAACAGCTCGGTGCGCATGCGGGTGACGACGCTGCGGGACAGGCGGATCATCAGCGCCGACAGCACCCAGGACAGCGCCGAGGAGAGGAGCGCCAAAAGAATCATCCACCCCACGTAGTAGAGAACCACGGGGTAGTCCACGCCCTCGGGGCGGATGGCATCGATGGCGGCGCCGGACAGCCTGGGCGACAGGAGCGCCAGCACGTTGCCGAGCACGCTGAGCAGGGACGCGAAAATCAGCGTCCACCTGTGGGGCATCAGGTACCGCCCGAGCCGCCGGAGCACCTGTCCGGAGCGGGCCTTGGGGCGGTCGGTGGCCATACCGGGGCCTTTGCCGCGATTCATGCCGCGTCACCTCCCAGCTGCAGCAGGCACAGCTCCCGGTACATGGGGCAGGTCTGCTTCAGTTCCTCGTGGGTACCGCTGCCGATGATGCGCCCGCCGTCCATGACGAGGATCAGGTCAGCCGCCATCACGGCGGACACCCGCTGCGCCACGAGGATGGTGGTGGCGCTGCCGTGGCGCTCCCGCAGGGCGTGGCGGAGGGCCCGGTCGGTGCGGTAGTCCAGCGCGGAGGAGCAGTCGTCCAGCAGCAGCAGCCGGGGGTCGGCGGCGAGGCTGCGGGCCACCAGCACCCGCTGCTGCTGTCCGCCGGACAGGTTCCGGCCCTTCACGTTCAGCGGGAAGTCCGCGCCGCCCTCCTTGCGGCGGATGAAGTCCGCCTGGGCGCAGTCGATGGCGTTTTGCAGCCCCTCCTCGGGCACGTCCCGCCCGAAGCGGATGTTCTCCCGGATGGTGTCCGCCATGAGGAAGTCGTTCTGGAACACCACGCCCAGGCGGCTGTGCAGCTCCTCCTCGGTGAGGGCGGGCAGGGGCACGCCGTCGATGAGGATGCTGCCCTCGTCGGGGTCATAGAGCCGCATGAGCAGCGACAGCACCGTGGACTTGCCCGACCCCGTGGGCCCGATGATGCCGAGGGTCTCCCCGTGCCGGAGGCTGAAGGAGATGTGCGCCACGTTGGGGGTGGTCTTGTTGTAGGAGAAGGTCACGTCCCGGAAGGCCACGTGCACCTCCTGCGCGGGGTGTTCGGCCCCCGCCCCGGCCTGCTCCAGCTCCGGGGGCAGCTGCAGCACCTCCTCGATGCGGCGGGCGCTGGCGGAGCCCTTGGAGTACATGACGAACATGCGGCTCACCATGAGCAGCGCGTTCAGAATGATGGTGAAGTAGGACAGGAACGCGATGATGGTGCCGGGCTGGGTCGCGCCCATACTGACGCGCCACGCGCCCACCAGCACCACGATGGCGAGCCCGGTGTTGAGCACGAAGCTGGTCAGGGGGCTGACGACCGCCATGGTCAGGTCGGCGGTGCGCTGCCGGGCGGCGAGGCCCCGGTTCACCTCGTCAAACTCCTGCTGCTCCCGCCCGATGCAGTTCAGCGCCCGGATGATGCGGCTGCCCGCCATGTTCTCCTGCACCTTGCGCACCATGCGGTCCTGGCTCTCCTGCACCCGGGTGAACATGGGCACGCCCTTTTTGCTGGTGTACACCACGGTCAGCCCCAGCAGGGGCAGCGTGCAGATGAGCACCAGGGTCAGCACCGGCTCCATGGTCAGGGACACGATGATGCCGCCCAGCAGCAGAATGGGGGCCCGGATGCCCAGCCGCTGCATTCTGTCCACCATGTTGTGGACGTTGTAGGTGTCGCTGGTGAGCCGGGAGAGGATGGACGCCTCGGTCAGGCGGTCGCGCTGGGCGGCGGAGAGCGTCGCCACCCGGGCGAACAGGTCGCGCCGCAGGGCGATGGTGCATTTGCGGGAGATGACCGTGGACATGTAGTTGGCGACCACGTTCCCGCCCCAGGCCAGCAGCGCGCACAGCAGCATCAGCCCGCCCAGCCGCCACACCCCGGGCAGATCGCCCTGCAGCGCGCAGGTGTCCAGAATCGTGGACAGCAGGCTGGGCAGCAGCAGCTCCACCACCGTGCCGCTGATTTTGATGAGGAACTGCAGCGCCATCTGCCCCGCCTGGGGCCGGAGATAGTGCAGAACGGTTCTCATTTCCATCCCCCCTCTCCGGTCGCGTCGCGCTGTTCGCGCACCCATGCCTCGGCCCGCTCGGACACCCGCTGCATGAGCCGGGCGAGGGTCTCGCGCTCCTCCTCGGTGAAGTCCCCGGTCAGGTAGGCGTTCCAGTCCCGCAGCACCTGATAGAGCCGCTCCCGCAGGACGAGGGCCTTCTCCGTGGGGTACACCCGCAGCACGCGCCGGTCGCCCTCGTCGCTCATCCGGTAGACGTAGCCCTTCTCCTCCAGCATCGCCACCTGCCGGGTGACGCTGCTCTTGTTCACGTCCAGCTCCTGGGCCAGCTCCTCCTGGGTGAGCCCCGGACGCCGGTAGAGCGCGGTCAGGTACGGTGTCTGACAGCCCCCCAGCCCGGTGTCCGCCAGCTGCTTCTCCCGGTATCGCATGGCGCACCGGTACGTCACGGCAATCTGCCGCGTGAAAGCCCGCATGTCCTCGTCCTCCTCTGTATTTCGTTGCAAGCGCAACCATTATAGGGGATGAACCTCCGCCTGTCAAGGCGCGGGGGGCACGAAATACAGAAGGAATACGAAGGGGGAGGGGGGAAATATGAACCGAATATGAAATCAATCGTATGCTATTGACATTGACCGGGAATTGGACTATACTTTCCCTGCTCCTTCGGGAGAGAAAGGAGGTGGCCTGATGGACAGACCCATGGGCTACGGCCTGTATTTCAAAATGGTATCGGACTGCATGGAGAGCCGCGCGAACCGCAGCCTGCAGTCCCGGAACCTGACCTTCAGCCAGTCGAAGGTGCTGCGGTATCTGGCGCATCAGCCGGGCCACACGGCGACGCTCAAGGAGCTGGAGATGCGGTTCCACTCGGCCCAGTCCACGGTGTCGGGGCTGGCGGTGCGGCTGGAGCAGAAGGGGCTCATCGCCGCGACCCCCTGCCCGGAGGACAGGCGCGTGAAGCGCGTGACCCTGACCGAGGCGGGCGAGCGGGCGGAGCGCGGCTGCCACGAGGACTTCATCCGGGCCGAGGCGCGTCTGGTGGCGCCCCTGACGGAGGGGGAGCGGGCGCAGCTGCTGGATTATCTGCAGCGCATCTGTGCATCGCTCACCGGCGCTGAGATGGAGGATGAAAAGGGAACAGAAGAAAGAGAGGGTGAGGAAACCACATGCTGAAAAAACTTGCGTCCCATGTCCGGCAGTACAGGCGGGACGCGCTGCTGACCCCCGTGATGGCCACGGGCGAGGTGCTGATGGAAACGCTGATTCCCTTCGTCACCGCGTCCCTGATCGACAGGGGCATCAACGCGGGCAGCATGCCGGACATTCTGAAGTATGGCCTGATGATGCTGGCGCTGGCGATGTGCAGCCTGTTCTTCGGCGTTGTATGCGCCCGGACGGCGGCGAAGGCGTCCACGGGCTTCGCGGCGAACCTGCGCAGCGATATGTACCATCACATCCAGACCTTTTCCTTTTCCAATATTGACAAGTTCTCCACGGCGGGCCTGGTGACCCGCATGACCACGGACGTGACCAACGTGCAGAACGCCTTCCAGATGATGACCCGCATCGCGGTTCGCGCCCCCCTGACGCTCATCTGCTCCATGGTCATGTGCTTCGTCACCAGCCACAGCCTGTCGCTGATCTTCCTGGTGGCGCTGGTGGGGCTGGCGCTGGCGCTGGTCATCATCGTGAGCATGGCGAGCAAGCGGTTCTCCGCGGTGTTCCAGAAGTACGACGACCTGAACGCCTCCGTGCAGGAGAACGTGACCGCCATCCGGGTGGTGAAGGCCTTCGTCCGGGAGGACTACGAGACGGAGAAGTTCAACCGGGCCAGCGAGAACCTGTACCGGATGTTCGTCCGGGCCGAGAAGATCGTGACGCTGAACAACCCGGTCATGATGGCGACGGTGTATATCTGTATCCTGACCCTGTCCTGGCTGGGCGCGAAGCAGATCGTGGCGGGCAGCCTGACCACGGGCCAGCTGACCTCCATGTTCTCCTACGTGATGAGCGTGCTGATGAGCCTGATGATGCTGGCGATGATCTTCGTCATGCTCACCATGTCCATCGCCAGCGCCCGCCGCATCACCGAGGTGCTGGACGAGCAGCCCGACCTGAACAACCCGGCGGCCCCCATCTCCGTCATCCCGAACGGACAGGTGGACTTCGACCATGTGACCTTCGCCTACCACACCGGCACCGGCGAGGCCACGCTGAAGGACATCGACCTCCATATCAAGTCCGGCGAGACCATCGGCATCATCGGCGGCACGGGCTGCGGCAAGTCCTCCCTGGTGAACCTGGTCTCCCGGCTCTACGACGTGACCGACGGCGCCGTCCGGGTGGGCGGGCATGACGTGCGGGAATACGACATGGAGGCCCTGCGCAATCAGGTGGCGGTGGTGCTGCAGAAGAACGTGCTGTTTTCCGGCTCCATTCTGGAGAACCTGCGCTGGGGCAAGGCGGACGCCACGGAGCAGGAGTGCCGGGAGGCCTGCGCGGCGGCCTGTGCCGACGAGTTCATCGAGCGCCTGCCCGACGGCTACAACACCCATATCGAGCAGGGCGGCACCAACGTCTCCGGCGGTCAGAAGCAGCGCCTGTGCATCGCCCGGGCCCTGCTGAAGCACCCCAAGGTGCTGATTCTGGACGATTCCACCTCCGCCGTGGACACCGCCACGGATGCCAGAATCCGCCGGGCCTTCGCGACCCACATCCCGGGCACCACGAAGCTGATCATCGCCCAGCGCATCGCCTCGGTGCAGGACGCGGACAGGATTCTGGTGCTGGAGGACGGTCGCGTGGCCGGCTTCGCGCCCCACGAGGAGCTGATGCGCACGAATGAGATCTATCGCGAAATCTACGAGACCCAGACCCAGGGCGGCGGCGATTTCGACGAGGCCAAGATGAGCGACGGAGGTGACAGGGCATGATGAAGGGACCTCACGGACGGGGCCCGCAGGGCGGCAAAAAGCTGTCCATGGCGGACATGAAGGATTCCTTCCGGATGCTGGGCCGGGTGCTGGGCGTGGTGATGAGCGGCTATAAGTGGCGCTTTCTGCTGGTGGTGGTGTGCATCCTGCTGGCGTCCTGGTGTACGCTGCAGGGCACGCTGTTCACCCAGTCGCTGATTGACCAGCACATCCTCCCCATGCTGCAGGCGGTGGCCAACGGCACCGAGCCGGACTTTGCGGGGCTGGCGGCGGCGCTGACGCGTCTGGCGTGCATTCTGGCGCTGGGCGTGCTGTGCGCCTATGGCTATAACCGCATCATGATTAACATCTCCCAGGGCACCATGCACAAGCTGCGGTCGAAGCTGTTCACCGCCATGGAGAAGCTGCCCATCAAGTACTTCGACACCCATGCCCACGGCGACATCATGTCCATCTACACCAACGACGTGGACACCCTGCGCCAGCTGATCGGGCAGAGCATCCCCTCGTTCATCGACTCCATGATTACCATCGTCATCACCTTCGTGAGCATGGTGCGCATGAGCCTGCCGCTGACGCTGCTGTCGCTGGTGATGATCGCGCTGACCATGCTGGTCTCCGCGAAGCTGTCGGGCCGTTCGAGCCACTACTTCGTGCGGCACCAGAAGCAGCTGGGCGCGGTGAACGGCTACATCGAGGAGATGATGGAGGGCCAGAAGGTGGTCAAGGTGTTCTGCCACGAGGAGAAGGCGGTGGAACGCTTCCGCGAATTGAACGAGGAGCTTCGCGTCA
>JAEDKS010000093.1 GCA_016295665.1 Clostridia bacterium | reverse complement strand
TGCAGACGGGTTACCAGGCGCAGCCTGCTGTGCAGACAGGCTACCAGGCGCAGCCTGCGATGCAGACGGGTTACCAGGCGCAGCAGTCCTTCCCGCAGACGGGCTTCCAGATGCAGCAGCCCGCCACCCAGCCCTACGGACAGCCGCAGCTGTTCGCTCAGGGTGCGCAGGCGAAGCAGGCGCAGGTTCCCCCCGCGCCGGAGCGCCGCAGCCGCCGCAGCCGGAACAACCAGCAGCAGGCGCCGGAGCAGGAGGACAACAACCTGCGCTATATGAACGAGAATCATTTCGTGGACGAGAACGGCACGGCCTACACCATGCTGGTGCGGCTGGCCCAGCCCACCGCCACGGACAAGTGCTATCGGCTGATCGAGTTCATGTCCAACGGCGAGACCGTGCTGGTGAATCTGGAGGCCATCCGGGATACCGCGGAGCAGGATCGCTGCCTGGATCTGCTCTATGGCGCGGCTCATGCGCTGCAGTACAGCTACACCAAGCTGGCGGAGCGGTGCCTGGTGATGTTCTCGCCCCGGGATGTGGGCGTCAAGCCCTACAACGCGCTGAACCAGATGAGCCAGCGCGATGCGGCCCGTCGCTGGCCCGGCTCCGATCCCACGAACCCGGAGGATCACACCTTTGACCGGGGCTATGACCGCAATCAGCGTCAGGCTGCGGGCGGCTTCGGCTCCGCGTTCCGGGGCGCGCCGGAGTTCCGTCCTGCCGAGCCCCGGGGCCGCTATGGCACCCCGACCCGCTTTTACTGATCGCCCACGGAGGTGAACCGAGATGAGTATCATTGCCCGGATTCTGGTGCTGCTGCTGGATGTCTATGACCTGCTGCTGCTGGTCTATGTGGTGCTGTCCTGGCTGCATCTGCGCGAAAATCGCTGGACGGTGATGCTGCGCAGCGTTGTCGAGCCCGTGCTGAATCCCATCCGCTCCTTCCTGGCGGCGCGTCTGCCCCGGCTGACATCGCCGCTGGACTGGTCGCCGGTGGTGGCGTGGGTGCTGCTGGCGGTGGTGCGCAACGTGGTGCGCTGGCTGCTGTGAGCGCCGAAAGACCGGAGCAGACCGCCCTGCGCCTGCGGGAGCAGGCACGCCGGGCAGACCGGCTGCAGCGGGCCGTGTGCGGGCGCTTTGTCGCCGGCGCGGAGCGGGCGCTGGCGCTGCAGGCCGCCCGGGAGAGCGGCGTTGAGGCCGATTTTGACGGCGGCTGGGCCGAGGCTGAGCGGATGCAGGTCTGCTTCCATCCCCCGGGCGTCCCGCCGGAGAGCAACGCCGTGTGGGTGGAAGCCGTCTGGAACGCCCGGTTTGCCAGCCCAAGCCATCGTGACCTGCTGGGCAGCCTGATGGCGCTGGGCTATGACCGCTCGCTGATGGGCGACTTGGTGGTGCAGGAGGGCCGTGCGCTGCTCCGTGCGCTGCCGGAGGTGGCGGCCCTGCTGCCGGACAGCTGGCAGGAGGCCGGTCACACCGCCCTGCGCGTCCGGGTGCCCGAGGAGCCGCCCGTCCTCGTACCGCCCCGTGGCGAACTGCGCCGGGATACGGTCGCCGCGCTCCGGCTGGACAGCGTGCTGGCCTGCGGCATGAACCTGTCCCGCAGCCGCGCCGCGGAGCTCATCCGCGCCGGAAGCGTGCAGGTGGAGCATCTGCCCGAGGAGCGGGTGGATCGCCAGCTGACCCCGGGCATGCTGCTCTCGGTGCATGGCTTCGGGCGCATCCGCCTGCTGGAGGCGGGTGAGGTGACCCGCAAGGGTCGGCTGCCCATTGTGCTGGAGATCTTTGGGCGGAGCTGAAACAAGTTTTTCCTGCCGGCAGCACCGGCATGCACATCATCCATCATGAAGGGAGTTGGGTTCCATGGAACAGAGAATTACCGTTGATACCATCTATCAGAAGGACTTCCGGGTGAAGAACCGGGGCTATGACCAGGAGGAAGTGGACAAGTTCCTGGATGACATCATCGAGGAGATGGAGCGCCTGAACAAGACCATCGAAACCCTCCAGGGGCAGCTGCAGGAGGCGCGTCAGACCCGTCCTGCCGCCCCGGCTCCCGCCCCCGCGCCGGCGCCGGCCCCCGCCGCTCAGCCCGCCGCCACCGGTTCCATCCAGGAGGTGCTTGCCATGGCGGTGAAGCTGAAGGAGGACACGCTGGAGGAGGCACGCGTCAAGGCCCAGGCGATCATCGACGAAGCCCAGGCCAAGGCCCAGGAGCGTCTCGGCAGCCTGGAGGAGGAGCACGAGCGCCTCACACAGCAGGTTGAGGAGATGCGCACCGCCGCCCGGGACTACAGGGACAAGTTTGAGGCGCTGGTGAAGGCCCAGTCCGAGGTGCTGGAAAAGTCCAGCGAGCTCTTCTGAGCTACGCGGGGAGCGATCCCCGCCTTTTCCGTTTTGGCATGCAAGGCGCGGACGGGCAGCAGCGGCGAAGCCAAAATTGGGCAAAGGGACTGTTTTGCCTGGAATTTCCCTCTTGACGGATTCGGCAAAACGTGTTATATTTCCTCTGCAAAAGTAAACACCTTATCACGAGTGGCAGAGGGACGGGCCCAATGAAGCCACGGCAACCGGTCGGTCGCAAGCCGATGTCTGGTGCCAAATCCCGCAGCGCGGCACACCCGGTGGACGGAAGCGCTGACAGATAAGGACGATCGCAAGATTGATTCCCGCCTGGTTAGTGTGCAGAGCTAGGCGGGTTTTTTGCGGCTCTGTGAACCCCAACGACCTGTGATGAAAAGGAGCAGCAAAAATGGCAAGACGGTTATTTACCTCGGAATCGGTGACGGAGGGGCATCCGGACAAGCTCTGCGACCAGGTATCCGACGCGGTGCTGGATGCGATCCTCGCCCAGGATCCCATGGCGCGGGTGGCCTGCGAAACCTGCGCGACCACCGGCATGGTGATGGTGATGGGCGAGATTACCACCACTGCCCAGATTGATGTGCAGTCCATCGCCCGGGGCGTGGTGCTGGACATCGGCTACAACAGCAGCGATATGTGCTTCGACGGCAATTCCTGTGCGGTGCTCAGCAGCATCCATGCCCAGAGCCCTGATATTGCCATGGGCGTGGACGCTGCGCTGGAGAGCCGTGGCTCCGACGCGCTGGATACCGGCGCCGGTGATCAGGGCATGATGTTCGGCTATGCCTGTGATGAGACCCCGGAGCTGATGCCCATGCCCATCGCGCTGGCGCATCGCCTGACCCGCCGCCTGACGGATGTGCGCAAGCAGGGCATCCTGCCCTACCTGCGTCCCGACGGCAAGAGCCAGGTGACCGTGGTGTATGAGGACGGACGCCCGGTGGCGGTGGACACCGTGGTCATCTCCACCCAGCATGCCCCTGAAATCTCCCAGGAGCAGATCGCACGGGACATCCGCGAGCAGGTGATTCTGCCGGTGATACCTGCGGAGCTGCTGCGGGAGGAGACCCGCGTGCTGGTGAATCCCACCGGACGCTTCGTGCTGGGCGGCCCCGCCGGTGACTGCGGCCTGACCGGGCGCAAGATCATCGTGGATACCTATGGCGGCTATGCGCCCCATGGCGGCGGCGCCTTCTCCGGCAAGGATCCCACCAAGGTGGATCGCTCCGCTGCCTACGCAGCCCGTCACGCTGCCAAGAACATCGTCGCGGCGGGACTGGCGAAGCAGTGCCAGATTCAGCTGGCCTATGCCATCGGCGTGGCGCATCCCGTGAGCCTGCTGGTGGATACCCGCGGCACCGGCGTGGTGCCGGATGAGGTGCTGTCCGAGGCCGTGGCGAAGGTGTTCGACATGCGGCCCGCCGCCATCATTCAGCGGCTTGGTCTGCGCCAGCCCATCTACCGGCAGGTCGCTGCCTACGGCCACTTCGGTCGCCCTGACCTGGAGCTGCCCTGGGAGAAGTGCGATGCGGTCGATGCGCTGAAGGACGCGGTCGGTCGGTAACAAACGATCAGCGCACAGAAAACGCAGGCGGAACATGCTGCCGGAGGGCAGGTGTTCCGCCTGCGTTCTGTCTGTCTATGGTGAAACTCAGCTGATGGGCGGTACCAGCGCCCGCACCTCATCGGGCGTCAGACCGGTGATGCGGACGACATCCTCTGCGGAAATACCAGCCAGAAGCATGCGGCGGGCGGTTTCGGCGATGCCACGCTTCTCACCAATGGAAATGCCGCGCCTTTCGCCACGCTTCTCGCCAATAGCGATACCGCGTTTTTCACCGATAGCAATACCGCGCTTTTCGCCGCGCAGCTCCGCGTCTCTCTGATGCACCTGATAGGTCATGTAGGCTCGCCTCCATTCATCGTCCATTTTGGCTTCGTTCACGGCCTCGTTGATTCTGCCGATCAGCCGGGGCTTTGTGCTGTCCATCTCAAAATGCGCGGGGTCGTTGATATAGCGCAGAATCTCCCGCAGGCCGTCGCTGATGGTGCCCTTCGTGCCCACGGTGGAGAAGAACAGCTTATGGGTGCCGTCGTTCAGCTCCAGGGGCAGCTCCTGACACACGTTCCGGAAGGTGTAGCGGTAGTGCCCCGCGCCAAACGGGTCGAAGGTACAGATGAAGATCACATAGCTGGGGCGAAGCTCGTCGTACTGCTGTCCCCGTTCCAGCTGGTTGATGTCCAAGTGGGCCTGATAGAGCCGGGCCCGCTGGGGGAGCGTGGGCTGACGGGTGGTCTGCAGCTCGATGTTGTAGATCGTGGTGCCGTCGTCCAGGTAGGCGTCCAGACGCACACCGCGGCGGTTGAACGCCTCGGCGATGGCCTTCTGCGTCTCGATGCGAACCTCCTGCTGGGGCACCTCCTGCTGCTTCTCATCCAGCTGATAGTACTGCACATGGCTGATCCGCTGATCGGGCAGCAGGTAGGACAGCAGCTCGATGCAGATTTCGGGATTGCGGATGATGTAGGCAAACATGAAATCATCCCGGATGTCCACATCGTCAATGCTTGCGGGCATGCAGGCGGTATCGTCCGCGTCCGTGATATCCCACGGGAAATCGGATTCATGATCCATGCTGCCGTTCACCTCCTGCTTCCTGTCCGATTTCATTATAGCATTTCTGCGGGCGCTTGGCAAGGGTCTCCCGCGCTCCGGAGGGCGCTGCGGGGGCGGCGGGTCCGGAAAATCCTGTGTCCGGGCCCTTGCGCACTTTACAATTCCGCATCTTGTGTTATAATGAAAGCCATCCGCCGGTGTGTGTCTGCCCGCAGCCCTCGGCGCGGGACGGATGGAGTCATGCCGCGGAAATTCAACATCGTAGGGCATCCCTGTGAGCCCGAACGGAGGTATTTTCCCATGTCAACCAGAACGCAAAGCTCCCAATCCCTCAGGCATCTCTGTCTGCTGGCCCTGTTCATCGCCATTGAGCTGGTCATGTACCTGCTTGGCCTGGGCATGGTGCCGGTGGGGCCGCTGAAGATGTCGTTCCTCACCGTGCCGGTGGCGGTAGGCGCCATGCTCATGGGGCCGGTGGACGGCCTCATCCTCGGCGTGGCCTTCGGCCTGTGCAGCCTGTGGGATGCCATCAGCGGCTCCAGCATCATGACGGGCACCTTCTTTGGCATCAGCCCCGTCCATACCGTCATCCTCTGCGTGGGCATGCGCGCCCTGATGGGCCTGCTGACCGGGCTCATCTTCCAGGGCCTGAGGAAGATCGACCGCAGCCGGGTGCTGTGCTACTACGCCAGCGCACTGGCGGCTCCGCTGCTGAACACGCTGCTGTTCATGGGCTACATCTGCCTGGCGTTCTACCAGACGGACTACATCCAGTCCCTGGTTACCGCCAAGGGAGCCGCCAACGCGTTCATGTTCGTGGTGCTGCTGGTGGGTGTGCAGGGTCTGGTGGAGATGCTGGTCTGCACGCTGGTGGGTGGTACCGCAGCCAAGAGCGTGGCTGTCGCCATCAAGAAGAACTGATTTTCCGTGCTGCTCTCCGCGCCCCCGAGCCGGGCCTGGAGAGCGGTGCGATCGCCGGAGGTTGAAGCATCATGATTTTTACCCTCGACATCGGCAACACCAACATCAAAACGGCCCTCTTTGACGGCGCGGACATGGTGAAGTACTGGCGCGTGTCCACCAACCGGATGTACACCTCCGACGAGTACGGCATCCTGCTGACCAACCTGTTCCGGCATGAGGGTCTGGAGCCGGAGCAGGTCACGGGCATCATCATCTCCAGCGTGGTGCCCACGATCAACTTCACCATCGACCACATGTGCCAGAACTACTTCCATCGGACGCCCATGTTCGTGGTGCCGGGGATCAAGACCGGCATCAACATCCGCTATGAGCATCCGAGGGAGCTGGGCAGCGACCGCATCGCCAACGCGGTGGCGGCCTACGAGCACTACGGCGCGCCGGTGATCTTCATCGACTTCGGCACTGCCACCACCTTTGGCGTGGTGGATGAGGGCGGCGTGTTCCTGGGCGGCGCCATCTGCCCCGGCATCAAGCTGGCGAGCGAGGCGCTGGTCAGCGGCACCGCCAAGCTGCCCCGTTTTGAGCTGACCCGCCCCGAGAGCGTCATCGGACGCACCACCCTTACCAACCTGCAGTCCGGCATGTACTACGGCTATGTGGGTCTGGTGCGGAACATCGTCCATCAGATGAAGCAGGAGCTGGGCAAGCCCTGCACGGTGGTCGCGACCGGTGGCATGGCAGCCATGATCGCCGAGGAGTCCCATGTGATCGACAAGCTGGACGGCCTGCTGACCCTCAAGGGGCTCCGGGCCATCTGGGAGAAGAACAAGGATACCTTCGGCGCCTGATACCGGCGCTGTGCGGCCCTGCCGTATTCCCCATTTCCCCGACGACAAACGAAAGGAACAAATGCATGAAGAACGTGACAATCGCCTTCCTGGGCGGCGGCAACATCGGCGGCTGCGTGTATCGGCTGCTGGAGGACATGAAGCAGGAGATCGCGGCGCGCTGCGGCCTGGGCATCACCGTGAAAAAGGTGCTGGTGAAGGATCGGGAGAGCTTCATCCCCAACGGCATCCCGGAGGAGCTGCTGGTGTTTGACCGGCAGGAGATCATGGCGGATCCGGACATCTCACTGGTGTGCGAGTTCATGGGCGGGGAGCATCCCGCAGCGGACTTCATGCTGGAGGCCCTGAAGGCCGGCAAGACTGTGGTTACCGCCAACAAGGTGGCGCTGGCGCTCCACTGGAGCGAGCTGCAGGCAGCGGCACAGGCGCAGGGTGTGGGCCTCTACTACGAGGCCAGCGTCTGCGGCGCCATCCCGATCATCGCCACGCTGAACGGCTCCCTGCAGGCCAACCGCATTGACCGCCTGATGGGCATCATCAACGGCACCACCAACTACATCCTGTCCCGCATGTACAAGAACGGGGAGGACTACGATCTGGTGCTGCGGGACGCGCAGGCGCTGGGCCTCGCCGAGCCCAACCCCGCCTTTGACGTGGAGGGTATGGATGCCGCCTACAAGCTGTCCATTCTGGCGAGCCTGGCCTTCCATGGGCGGGTCACCTACGAGAAGGTCTACCGGGAGGGCATCACCGGCGTCACCGCCATGGACATCGCCTGCGGCAAGGAGATGGGCTATGTGCTGAAGCTGCTCGCCATCGCCAAGCGCGACGGGAATCGGGTGGAGGTGCGCGTGCATCCCACCTTCCTGCCGGAGCATCATCCGCTGGCGCAGGTGGACGGCAGCTTCAATGCCGTGTATCTCTACGGTCACTCCTGCGAGGACATGATGCTGCAGGGCTTTGGCGCGGGCACCCCCACCGCCAGCGCGGTGGTCAGCGACGTGCTGAACGCCTGTACGGCTCCCGCTCATGCCTTCCCGGCCTTTGCCAACACCGCCGAGGCCGATGCCTCCCTGCACTTCACCGGCAACTGGGAGACCCGCTACTTCATCCGCGTCAGCGCCAAGGATGCCCCCGGCGTGCTGGCGAAGGTGGCGGACTGCTTCGCCCGGGAGAACGTGTCCATCGCGACCATGCTGCAGAAGGGCGCCGTAGACGAGGGTCGCGTGATGCTGATCTTCGTGACGCATGCCACCCACGAGCGGGCGATGCAGGCCGCCCTGTCCCGGCTTGATCCCGAGATTGCGCGGCTGGAGAGCATGATCCGCGTGGAGGAGTGAGCGTACCGTACGAAGGGCTCCATAAACCATAATAAAAGCGCTGTCTCTCATGGCTTGATTCAGCCATTTTGAGGCAGCGCTTTTGTTGCTGGTCTGGGAAGCCAACACCTTTTCCGGTGTCGGCTCCCCACATATATCCAACCAGCATCAGATGGCCCGCGTGGCCTGCTTCAGCCACTCGCCCTCTCCGGCGCTCAGGCGGGGCAGCAGCGTATCGCGCACCTGCGCGTGATAGGCGTTCAGCCAGCGCTTCTCGTCCTCGTTCAGCAGTTCGGGAAGCACCGCGTCCAGATCCCAGGGCACCATGGTCAGGTACTCGAAGTGCAGGAACCGACCGTAGCCGTTCGTCTCGCCCTCGCACACCACCACCAGATTCTCCAGCCGCACGCCGAACTTGCCCTCCAGATACACGCCGGGCTCGTCGGAGATGATCATGCCGGGCTCCAGCACCGTCGCGGGCTTGGCCACGGTCTGCCAGCGGAAGCCCTGTGGGCCCTCGTGCACGCTCAGCAGGTAGCCCACGCCATGGCCCGTGCCGTGGTTGTAGTCCATGTTCTCCATCCACAGGGGCTCCCGGGCCAGGTAGTCCAGGTTCTGCCCGGTCACGCCGTGCTTGAACCGCGCCGCGCCCAGGTGCAGATGGCCCTTGAGCACCAGGGTGTACATCCGCTTTTCCTCATCGGTCAGGGGGCCCATGGCGAAGGTGCGGGTGATGTCCGTGGTGCCCTCCAGGTAGTGTCCGCCGGTGTCCGCCAGCAGGAAGGACGCGGGCTGCACCGGGATGCAGCTCTCCTCCGTGGCGCTGTAGTGGACGATGGCGCCGTGGGGGCCGTAGGCCATGATGGGCGCGAAGCTCTGGCCCATGTAGTGCTCCTGCTCGGCGCGGAAGCCCTCCAGCTTCTCCGCCACGCTGATCTCGTCCATGGGCACCTTGCCTGCGTTCTGCTTCAGCCAGCACATCAGCCGCGTCACCGCCACGCCGTCCTTGACGTGGGCTTCGCGCATGTTCGCGACCTCCACGGGGTTCTTGGTAGCCTTGGGCAGGTTGGTGGGGTCGTCCCGATCCAGCACCTCCACGCCCTCCGGCACGCTCGCCAGAAT
>JAEDKS010000092.1 GCA_016295665.1 Clostridia bacterium | reverse complement strand
TGGCGACGATCCTGTCCGCGGCGATGATGCTGCGCTACGCCTTCGACCTGACTGCGGAGGCCGACGCCATCGAGGACGCGGTGGACCGCTGCCTGAATGAGGGCTGCCGCACCGCCGACATCGCCCGCAGCGCCGAGACCCGCGTGCTGACCTGCTCGGAGATGGCGGAGGAGGTCTGCCGCCGCCTGTGACGCGGCACCCGCCGACAGAAGGAGGAGCGCCCCTTGTACCGTCTTGCATCCCGACTGATTCTGTTTTCCAACCTGCCGCAGGACAGCATTCTCCTGCGGCTTTCCGGCATTTTCGAGGACTGGGAGAGCCAGCGGGCCACCCCGCCCCAGCTCGTCCACCGCATCTATGCCGAGGTGAAGCGCCTGCTGGACGTGGCGACCACCTACGGCTTTGATGACAACCTCTGGCACAACTACCTGACCTTCCTGCTCATGCGCCACGAGAACTCCTTCAGCCTGACCTGCGAGCTGGCGGGCGCCACGGAGGGCGGCAGCATCAACCGCATCGCCCTGGCGGACTTCGCCATCTTCCGGCAGCTGTTCGATTTCGACTTCGGCCCCATCGAGCGGGCGCTGGGCATCGACTGCTTCTCCATCCTGTGCGACTACCACGCCATCCCCAAGAAGGAGCAGCTGTACAACCGCACGGTGTCGGAGCGGGTGCGGGCGCTGAGCCGCGCCATCGAGCAGGCGGAGGACACGGAGCGGGTGTTCCACCTGGTGGTGGACTACTACCGGCAGTGGGGCGTGGGGCTGTTCGGCATGAACAAGGCCTTCCGCATCGCCCCGGCGGAGGAGGGCATGACGTTTGTGCCCATCAACAACATTGACGCGGTGACGCTGGACGACCTCATCGGCTACGACCTGCAGAAGCGTCAGCTCCGGGAGAACGTAGAGGCCTTCGTCAGCGGACGGGGCTGCAACAACATGCTGCTCTACGGCGACGCGGGCACCGGCAAGTCCACCTCCGTGAAGGCCATCCTGAACGAGTACAGCGACCGGGGCCTGCGGATGATCGAAATCTACAAGCACCAGTTCGGCCTGCTGCCGGAGGTCATTCAGCGGGTGAAGCACCGGCACTACCGGTTCATCATCTTCATTGACGACCTGTCCTTCGAGGAGACCGAGGTGGAGTACAAGTTCCTCAAGGCGGTCATCGAGGGCGGTGTGGAAACCCGCCCGGATAACGTGCTGATCTGCGCCACCTCCAACCGCCGCCATCTGGTGCAGGAGACCTGGCGCGACCGGGAGGACATGGAGCACAACGGCGACATCCACCGCAGCGACACCATGCAGGAGAAGCTGTCCCTGGCGGCGCGGTTCGGCTGCGCCATCTCGTATTCCGCGCCGGATCGCAGGCTTTGGGCGGAGATCGTGAAGGGGCTGGCGGAGCGCTGCCCGCAGCTGAACATGACCGAGGAGCAGCTGATGCTGGAGGCGAACCGCTGGGAGCTCCGTCATGGCGGCATCTCCGGGCGCACGGCACAGCAGTTTATCAATCACCTGGCAGGCGCTGCGCGGTAAGTGCCCCGCCCGCTCCAGCAGACAAAGGAGAGGTTTCCGATGGTTACACTGGATAAAATCTACCACGCGGCCTATGTGCTGAAGTCCGTGGCCCGCAGAACGGATCTGATCGAGGCGCCGGTGCTTTCCAATGGCTTCCGGATGTTCCTCAAGACGGAAAATCTGCAGCTGACAGGCTCGTTCAAGCTGCGCGGCGCCTATTACAAGATCAGCCAGCTGTCCGAGGAGCAGCGCAGGGCGGGTGTCATCGCCTGCAGCGCGGGCAACCACGCGCAGGGCGTGGCTCTTGCGGCGACCCGCATGGGCATCAAGAGCATCGTGTGCATGCCCGACGGCGCGCCCATCAGCAAGGTGGAGAGCACCAAGTCCCTGGGCGCGGAGGTTCGGCTGGTGAAGGGCGCCTACGACGACGCGGCGGCCTACGCGGCGCAGCTGCAGCAGGAGACCGGCATGACCTTCGTGCATCCCTTCAACGACGATGAGGTGATCGCGGGTCAGGGCACCATCGGCTTGGAGATTCTGGATCAGCTGCCGGACGTGGACGCGGTCATCTGCCCCATCGGCGGCGGTGGCCTCATCAGCGGCGTGGCCTTTGCCATCAAGCAGCTGAACCCGAATGTGAAGGTGTACGGCGTTCAGGCGGAGAACGCCGCCGGCATGGCCCGCTCCGTGGAGCAGGGCGCCCCCGTCACGCTGGAATCCGCCCGCACCTTTGCCGACGGCATCGCTGTGAAGCACCCGGGCGACCTGACCTGCGCCATGTGCCAGCAGTATGTGGACGAGATCGTGACCGTGTCCGAGGACGAGATCGCCGCCGCAATTCTGGCCCTGCTGGAGAAGCAGAAGGTCATCGCGGAGGGCGCGGGTGCCGTTTCGGTGGCTGCCGCCATGTTCGGCAAGCTGCCCATTCAGGGCAAGAAGGTGGTCTGCCTCATCTCCGGCGGCAACATCGACGTGAACATCCTGTCCCGGGTCATCACCCGGGGCCTGATCACCGCAGGCCGCAACGCCACGCTGCACATCGCCCTGGAGGACAAGCCGGGCCAGCTGCTGGGCGTGAGCCGCATCGTCAGCGAGTGCGGCGCCAATGTGGTCAGCGTGTTCCACGGTCATTCCGACGCCAACACCGCCGTGACCAGCTGCACCCTGACCATCGGTCTGGAGACCCGCGACTTCGAGCAGATCGAGGAGATCAAGCGCCGCCTGACCGCCGAGGGCTTCCAGCTCCTGATGGGGGACTGATGCCCCGGGATGTCCCCGAGCGACTTTTGACGACAAAACAGTGCCCTTCCCGTGCTGCGGGGAGGGCACTTGCCGTATCGGCCTACCTCCTGGTGTTCTTCCGGACAAGCGTACGCAGCTGCTCCTCATCCTCGCCTTCCCGGACGCGGCGGGCGGCAACGATTCTTCTCTCCGTGTCATCGCCCGTGCAGGTGATCAGCAGAAGCAGCTGATCCTCTGCGGACACGTCGATGGCACAGCGATAGAGGGAGAGGCGCTTCAGGGTGCTCAGCGCCTCCTCCCGGCTGGCGATGTCGAGCGAGAGCAGCTGACCGAAGCTCATGTACTGCCAGCTGGATGGCTCCGTGCTGACGCTGGCGATGGCAAAGATGACGTAGCGACCATCCTCGTACATCGTGTCGAAGGTGACAAAGGGATTGTTGTGGTAGAAGGTGGTGTCCTCGTAGTTCCGCAGGCAGCCGAACATGGCGCCTGTTTTCATGTTGTGCCCGTACAGGAGGAGGGTATAGGGACGCGTGCTCAGGACGCAGGACGCGTCGAGGAAAATGGCACCATTCACATTGTGGTAGCCGCGATAGTCCCGGTTCAGGTAATAGCTGTTATCCCGCTGCACCACGGCCTCATCGAGCAGCCCGTCAATCGTCAGCCAGCCGATGATGTCGCTGTTCTGGCGGCGTATTTTGGTGAAGCTGCTGCTGATGGCGCCGTAGGGGTTGTTGGGGTACCGAACCGGCTCCAGCAGAGCACGGGGCGTAGCGGTGGGGGCCGCGTCCTCTCCGGCGGCGGGGGATGGCGTGGGAGGCGGGGTGGGGGCCGCTGTGGGCTCCGCCGTCGGCACGGGGGAGAAGGCCGCCGTCTCCGTGGGGGCGTCCGGCGCGTAATAGATTTCCCGCAGGGCTGCCGAGGTCTGGCGTGCGGAAAGGTAGGCGGTGAAGTACCCGATCAGCCTGACGGAGCAAAGGAGCAGCACCGCCGCGCACAGCAGCGTCAGCACGAGGCGCACCGGCGACCGGGATGGCCCGTCATAGTTCCGGTGTCTGCGCCGGTGGGGCCGCAGCACGTTTCTGGTTCGCCGCTGCCGGATACGGCTGTACAGGGAAGCGAGCCGATCCCTCAGGCGCAGGATCAGCTGCGTGATTTGTTTTCCGATCATCCGGCACCTCCCCTCAGCCGCCGCAGTCCTTCGTTCGGCACGGATACATTATACCATATCAGATGCGGTTTGGCTATCGGATTCGCATGGACATATAGAAAAAACCTATCAGTGAAGATTGCTCTTTGATATTGGACAATAACCCATCAATTCGGTAGAATAAACCCATCAGAACGAAGGGAGGTTTCGGTTATGCGATGTCGATGCGGGTTCCACGCCGTGCTGCTGAGCCGGAACCGAATGTGCGGCAGGCACGGAGCGCGGAGGGCCTGAGGGGCCACGCCATTCCGGTTCCCATGTTGATTGTACCTGGTACGATGAAAGAAAAGAGGGAAGCATCATGTCCGACATCAGAAATTCCGCCAACTGGTCCTTTGAAACCAGGCAGCTTCACATCGGTCAGGAGCAGGCCGATCCGGTGACCGACGCCCGCGCCGTGCCGATTTACGCCACCACCTCCTATGTGTTCCACAGCAGCGATCATGCCGCTGACCGCTTCGGTCTCCGGGATCCGGGCAACATCTACGGTCGTCTGACCAACCCCACCCAGAGCGTGTTCGAGACCCGCATCGCCTCGCTGGAGAACGGCACCGCTGCGCTGGCGGTCGCCTCCGGCGCGGCAGCCATCGCTTACACCTTCCAGGCGCTCGCCAAGGCCGGTGAGCACATCGTCGCCTCCAAGACCATCTACGGCGGCACCTACAACCTGCTGGCCCACACGCTGCCACTGACCTCCGGCATCACAACGACCTTTGCCGATCCCGACGTGGAGGGCAGCTTCGAGGCGGCGATTCAGGAAAACACCAAGGCCCTGTTCATTGAGACGCTGGGCAATCCCAACAGCAACATCATCGACATCGAGGCGGTCGCAAGGATTGCCCACGCGCACGGCATTCCGCTGGTGGTGGATTCCACCTTTGCCACGCCCTATCTGGTGCGGCCCATCGAATATGGCGCGGACATCGTTGTCCATTCCGCCACCAAGTTCATCGGCGGTCACGGCACAGCCATCGGCGGCGTGATCGTCGAGGGCGGACAATTCGACTGGAAGGCCAGCGGCAGGTACCCGTGGATCAGCGAACCCAACCCCAGCTATCATGGCGTGTCCTTCTATGACGCGGTCGGCCCCGCCGCCTTCGTCACCTACATCCGGGCGATTCTCCTGCGCGATACCGGCGCGACGCTCTCCCCGTTCCATGCGTTCCTTTTCCTTCAGGGGCTGGAGACCCTGTCCCTCCGGGTGGAGCGGCATGTGGAGAATGCGCTGAAGATCGTGGACTATCTCTCGAAGCACCCGCAGGTGGAGGCCGTGCATCATCCGGCGCTGCCCTCGGAGCCCAGCCATGCGCTGTACCAGAAGTACTTCCCCCACGGCGGTGGCAGCATCTTCACCTTTGAGATCAGGGGCGACAGCGATACGGCGAAGAAGTTCATCGACAACCTGGCGATCTTCTCCCTGCTGGCGAACGTGGCGGACGTCAAGTCCCTGGTCATTCATCCCTACACCACCACGCACAGTCAGCTGATCGACGAGGAGCTGCTGGATCAGGGCATCCGGCCCAACACCATCCGGCTCTCCATCGGCACGGAGAATGTGCATGATCTGATTGCCGCCCTGGACGCCGCCTTCGAGGCCGTCCGGTAAACCGGAAACGAACAGGAAGGACGCGGATGCAGGCCGCGTCCCTCCCTTGCTGTGCTTGGACGGCAGGGCGAAGGCCGCCCGGGGCACTACGCCTCCGGCTCCTCCTCGCCGACACCGTTCTCCGGGGCCGCATCGTCCAGCAGCTCGTCGGGTACCATGCGCTCCGGTGCCCGGGCGGGCGCGGGCATGTCCAGCTCCTCCGTGGGGGTCAGCAGGCCCGCCTGGGTTTCCAGCGCCGCCAGCTGTGCCATCCGGTTCGGTGCCAGATCCACCGGCTCCTCCAGCTCCGGATGATCCCGCAGAACGGGCTCCGGGTCGGTGGCGGGCGGGGTGCGTCTGTCTCGGGGGTCCATGGGCTTCTCCTCCTTTTCAGCGTCGGTTTCGGCGGGCTGCTCCGGGGCGGCGGTGTCCACTACCATGGGCTCCTCCTCGGGCAGCAGGGCCACGAAGGTCTCCGTGGGGAGCTGTTCGGGGTCTGCGTCCGGGCTGTCCACGGGCTCCGCATCGGCGGGTGCCACCGGCTCGGCGGGGACGTCGGGCACGTCGACCGGCGGCGCTGCCGCATCCCGGCGCAGGGGCACCAGCAGCGCCAGCGCACACAGCAGCAGCCCCAGGCATGCCAGCCCCGCAAAGCCGCCCTGCAGCAGATAGCCGTCCCGCAGGGTCAGCCGGAACAGGGTGGCGTCCACCCGGGGCACCAGCCCCCGGATGCCCTCCAGCGGGAGCACGGTGCCCAGCCACGCCCCGCCGACGCATCCGACCACGCCGCACAGGCTCTCCAGCAGCCGTCCGCCGCCCAGCCCGGTCAGGCTGGTGGCGGGGAGCAGCCCCGCCAGCCCCACCGCCAGCCCGAACAGCACGCCGCCCAGCACCGTGCCGCCGCTGAGCGGGACGACCTCCACCTCGTCCACGTCAATGACCGCCAGATAGCTGAGCGCGGCGCACAGCACCATGCCGATGCCCAGCAGGTACAGCACGCACCGGGCACCGGCACCACTGCGGAAGGTCGCCGCGCCGCCCACGTTTTCGGGCAGGGAGAAGCCGCACTGCTGCACCGCCATGCCCACCAGCAGGCCCAGCCCGCCCCAGACCAGCACGCCGCTCATGGGTGCCTCCTGTCCGCGATGCGCCCCGCGATCAGCGCGGTGAGCCAGGCGATGCCCACGAACGCCAGGGCGCCCGCGCTGCCCTGCATGCTTCCGGCGAGCATCCGCACATCGCCGCCCCCGGCGAGGGCCGCGCTGAAGGTCAGCGCCGCGCCGGCGGCAAGCATGAGCAGGCAGCCCTGCCAGGTGGTGTGGAGGACAGGGGCACCGCGCCTTCGGATGCGCTCCGGCAGGGAAGCCAGGAACGCCCCCGGGGCCAGCATCGCCGCGAAGGCCAGCGCCTCCCGGGACAGATTGCGCCCGGTGAAGGTCTCCCACAGGGAGGGCGTGCCCGTCATCACCATCATCACCGCAAACAGCACCGCCAGCCACAGCGCATGCCGGAAGGGATGGGGCCGGCGAGCGCACCTTGCTTCTTCCACGAAAAAACCGCCTCCTTGCTGTCAATCACAAACAGGATGGCGGTTTTTTGCGCGTTTTATGCACGCGTCACGCATCGGACGGGGCGGCGGTCAGGAACTGCACACAGGTCATCAGCCCCCGGGCGGCGGTCTGCGCGTCCATCTGCGGGGTGTCCGGCACATGGACGAACAGCGCACGGCAGCCCAGCGCCTCCTCCTGCCGCAGCAGGTGCCAGTACACGTCGTTGCAGACGTAGCTCCCGGCGGAGGTGGACAGGGCGGCGGGGATGCCCGCGTCGTTCAGCGCCCGCGTCAACGGAAGCACGGGCAGCCGGGTCATGAGCGCGGCGGGGGCGTCGGGCTCGATCATCCCGCCGTCGCAGCGGATGCCCGCCTCGTCGGGCAGGCTTGCCATGCGCCAGTTCAGCGCCGCCAGCTCCGGGGTCAGGCGGGTTCGTCCGGAGGCCACGCCGGTGGCGATGACCAGCTCCGCGCCCAGTGCCCGGACGGCATCCGCCGCCATGCGTCCCGCCGTGCCATAGATCACCGGCAGACGCAGGCGGGTGATCTCTGCGCCGCCGATGACATCGGGAAGACGGCGCACCGCCTCCCAGGATGGGTTGAGCGATGCGCCGCCAAAGGGCTCGAAGCCCGTCATCAGTACCTTCATGGTGTGCCTCCGGCTTGAGAATGTGCCATCAGCATACCACAGGCCGGGGGAAAAGTCAATCCGCAGGCTCCAGCTCCTCACTTTCAGCCAGCTGAACGGGCGCGGGCAGCACCTCCAGCGCCTGATACTGGGCGGGCAGGGACGCGGTGACCACGTTCGTTGTCACGACCTCCACCTCCGCGCCCACCTCCAGCGCGACGCACAGCGCCACGTTCTCGGTCAGGTGAACGATCTGCTCCTGTCCCTCCGCGTCCACGAGGGTGAAGGACTTCTCATCCACCTCGGTGATGGTGCCGGCGAGGGTGATGGTGCGGATGTGGGCCGCCGTGATCTGCGGGGGCAGGGAGCGGGTGGCGATGCCGTTGAAGAACACGGTGATCTCCATGCCCTCCAGCAGCAGCGCCTGCTCAGCCAGAGCGCCAGGCACCTTCACCAGCCACTCGCACTCGTCCGCGTCGGTGACCAGCAGGCTGCCGTCCTCCTCCATGCCGGTCACGGTGCCGCTGACCCGGTAGCAGGTCACGACCTGCGCGGCGATCTGCGCGGGCAGGGAGAAGGTCATCTGACCGGAATAGCTCACCAGCACATAGTCGCCGGGCACCACGGTGCCTTCGCTGTAGGTGCTCCACACGGTCTCGTCAAACAGGTTGACCTGCACCTGCTGTCCCTCGTCGGTCATCACCAGCAGATGATCGTCCTCCACCGCCAGCACGATGCCGGAGAGCAGCACCTGCTCCTCGGCGGAGGCGGTCAGGTCGGAGGGGGTGGACGGGTTGTCCGCCAGCGCGGTGCAAACCACCAGCAGCATCAGGGAGAGGGCAAGCGTCAGGAACTTCTTCATGGGGGATACCTCCTTTGTTGTCTTACACCCGATTAGACGCATCAGCGGGGGAAATTGTTCCCGGGTGGTTGAAATTTCCTGACGGCGGCTTCGGAGAAGCTGGCTCGGCTGGTCGGAAAAGGCCCCCGGATACGGCAGGCTATGCCATCTCCGGGGGCCGGGAATGCGGTTTGCGACGCGCTGGCGATTACGCCTTGCCGTTGCAGCCCAGCACGTCCACGATCTTGTGGGCGACCATGTCATGCACGGCCTGACGGGCGGGCTTGAGGTACTGCCGGGGATCGAAGTGATCCGGATGCTCGGCGAAGTACTTGCGGATGCTGGCGGTCATGGCCAGACGGATGTCGGAGTCGATGTTGATCTTGCAGACCGCGGAGGTCGCGGCCTGGCGCAGCTGCTCCTCGGGGATGCCGATGGCGCCGGGCATGCTGCCGCCGAACTGGTTGATCTCGGCGACGAACTCCTGGGGCACGGAGGAAGCGCCGTGCAGCACGATGGGGAAGCCGGGCAGCTCCTTGGTCACGGCCTCCAGCACGTCGAAGCGGAGCTGGGGCTTGGTGCCGGGCTTGAACTTGTAGGCGCCGTGGCTGGTGCCGATGGCGATGGCCAGGGAGTC
>JAEDKS010000091.1 GCA_016295665.1 Clostridia bacterium | reverse complement strand
CGCTCCGTCCCGGGAAGCCGGAGGACGTGGGCGGCTGGTGCCGGAGCCTGACGGCTGCGCCCCGCACCGTGCTGGAAAACGACTGGTACCGGGTCACGGTGGACACCGAGCTGGGTGAGATCACCGCGCTCTATGACAAGGAGCTGCAGCGGGAGCTGTGCCGGGCACCCATGGGTGAGCTGCTCTACGCCATGGGCGGCGAGGGCTCCATGCTCCGGGGCAACCACGCGGGGCTGCGCCGGGATGGCGCCCGGGTGACGCATGCCTTCCTGCCGAGTGCGGCGAGGGCGGAGGAAACCGCGCTGGATCAGCGGGTGGTGCTGACGGGCGAGGCCTTCCGGGGCCATGCCACGGTCACCTTCACCCTGCCCCGGGATCGCAAGGAGCTGCTGCTCCGCTACGACTACGACAAGGCTGCCACCACCGCCCCCGAGGCTGTGTACGTGGCCTTCCCCTTCCAGGCGGGCGAGGACGCGCCGGTGCTCTCCGACAGCCAGATCGGCTGGGTGGACTGGCAGAAGGACACGCTGCCCGGCTGCTGCCGGGAGTGGCTGCCGCTGCAGACCAGCGTGCTGGTCCGGGATCAGGACTGCACCATGCAGCTGGCGTCCCCCGACGCGTTCCTGTTCACCGTGAACAGCCCGGTCATGGGGAAGTGGCGCAGCGACCTGAACGTGCGCGGCGGTCAGATTTACTCCTATGTGCTGAACAACTACTGGCATACCAACTATCTGGGCGAGCAGGGCGGTCTGTTCACCTTCCGCTACGCCATCACTTCCGCCCGGGAGATCGCGCCAGAGCAGGCGTTCCGCTTCGGCTGGACGCACCGGCACGGGCTGCTGGCGCAGCGCATGAGCTATCAGGAGTTCCGCCACGATGTGCCCCGGACGCTGCAGAATCCTGCAGGCGGCCTGCTGTTTGAGGCGCCGAGCGACCACATCGTCGTCAACACCATCCGCCGCAGCCGCAGCCATCCGGAGGCATGGCTTGTGCGCCTGCTGGAGACCGGCGGACGTGCGGGTGAAATCCGCCTGAGCATGCCCGGCAGGCGGATCGCCGCCATGCAGGATGTGGATCATCAGGAGCATGCGCTGGGCGAAAGGCGCGCCCCGTCGCCCGTTGCCATGGGCCCCTGGGCGCTGCGCAGCGTGCTGATCTGGGTGGAGCCGGCGGACGAGGAGAAGGGAGCGCAGGCATGAGGCTGAAGCTGACGGACTGGGAGGTCAAGGGCTTCTGGCCCGGTGAACCCCTCTGGACAAAGAGCGTGGAGAGCACGGTGCAGCGCCGTGGCGTCACGCCGTGGATGCCCGCCCGGGTGCCCGGCGGTGTGCATCGCGCCTTGGAGCAGGCGGGGCTGATCGCGGATCCGAACTTCGGGGAGAACAGCCTGCTCTGCGAGTGGGTGGAGCATCGCTGGTGGATCTACCGCACCTTCTTCAGGGGCTGGGAGACGGACGACCGCATGATCCTGCGCTTCAACGGCGTGGACGACGGCTGCTTCATCTTCCTCAATGGCACGCAGATCGCGGAGCATCGGGGCATCTATGAGCCCATCCTGTGTGATGTAACCCGGCTTGTGCGACAGGGAGAGCAGAATCAGCTGCTGGTGGTGCTCACACAGCCGCCGCAGGAGCAGGGACAGATCGGCTGGACAAGCCGCACGGCGACCCAGAAGGCCCGCTTTGGCTACAAATGGGATTTCTGCACCCATCTGGTGAACATCGGCATCTGGCAGAGCGTCTGGCTGGAGCGCTGCGGAAGGGCCCGAATCAGCGAGGTCAGCGCCACCACCGACGTGAAGGACGGCGTCGGGGAGGTGCGCGTGCGGGCCCGTTTCTCCGGGGAATGCCACGGCGCCACCGTGCGCCTGTACCGCGATCAGCGCTGCCTGCTGGAAGCGGCGGCGGTGCCCGACTGCTGCTGGGACGGCTCCCTGGATGTGACGCTGCGCGTGGAGAAGCCTGAAAGGTGGTATCCCAACGGCATGGGTGCGCAGCCGCTCTATGATGTGGAGCTGGTGCTGGAGGACGACAGTGACGAATGGTGGGGCAGGATCGGCTTCCGTTCCCTGTCCTATGCCCGATGCGAGGGCGCGGGGAGGGATGCGCTGCCCTACTGCCCGGTCATCAACGGTGAGCGGGTCTACATCCGCGGGGTTAACCTGACGCCGCTGGACATGTGCTACGGCGATGTGACCGAGGCGGACTACTGCCGCATGTTCGACAAGCTGCGCCACATGAACGTGAATGCTGTCCGCGTCTGGGGCGGCGGCATCATTGAGACCGAGGCCTTCTACCGCCTGGCGGACGAGTACGGCATCCTCGTCTGGCAGGAGTTCATTCAGTCCTCCTCCGGCATCGACAACCGGCCCTGCCACGATCCAGCGTTCCTGAAGCTCCTGGAGAACAACAGCCGCGCCGCCGTGCTGGCGCGCCGGAACCATGTGAGCCTGACCTGGTGGTCGGGCGGCAACGAGCTGTCGGACGCGCAGGGCCGACCGGTCACGGACGGCGATGAGAACATCGCCATGCTCAAGGCGCTGGTATCGGAGCTGGATCCCCAGCGGCTGTTCCTGCCCTCCAGCCCCTCCGGCCCGTCCTTCGGGCTGGACAACCCGGAGATGGAGCACCATGACGTGCATGGCAACTGGCAGTACGACGGCGTGCGGGGCCACTACGCGAAGTACAACGCCTCGGACAGCATGCTGCAGAGCGAGTTCGGCGCGGACGGAATGAGCAGCGTCGCGCAGCTCAGGCGCATCCTGCCCCCGGAGGACTTCGGGGTCTATACCATGAAGGAGCATCCGGTGCTCCGCCACCATGGCGAGTGGTGGGAGACGCTGCTCTACCGGGACCGGCCCCTGTTCGGGGAGCCCGGGAGCGTGCGGCAGTGGGTGGCGGTCAGTCAGCTGATGCAGGCGGAGGCCATCCGCTACACGGTGCTGTCCAACCGCCGCCGCCGGGGACAGAACGGCGGCAGCATCATCTGGCAGATGAACGAGCCCTTCCCGAACGTGTCCTGCACCAATCTGGTGGAGTACTACGGACGCCCCAAGCAGGCCTACTACGCGGTGCGCCGGGCCTATGCCCCGACCTGCGTGGGGCTGCGCTACGACAGCCTGATTCAGCAGCCGGACGAGCCCTGCCACCTGACCGCCTGGGCGGATGATCTGACCGGGCGCAGAGAGGGTATCTTGTCCCTGACGGCGTACGACATGCGGGGAGACGTGCTGTTTGCGCGCCGGGAGCGCCTGCCCTTTGAGGCGGGCAGCATGTCCATGACGGTCAGCTTCCCGGTGCCCGCCCTGCCTGAGGGCGTGTGGATGGCCCGGGTGGCACTGGAAGCGGAGAACGGGGACACGCTGCAGGAGGATTTCCTGTTCGCCCAGCGGGAGGAGCAGCCGCTGCGCCCGCTGCTGACCGGGGAAAAGCCGCAGCTTGTCGTCGAGGAGGGGGAGTTGTCCCTCCTGTTGCAGAACTTCAGTCCGACCATCGCCCTGTGTGTCTTTGGCGAGAATACCCTGGACGAGCATGCCCTGCTGAGCGACAACGCCATCAACCTGCTGCCCGGAGAGAGCCGCCTGCTGACATTCCGGACGTGGACGACCGGCTGGTGCTTCCATGATCTGGCGGGCCGGCTGCTCTGGGGGCACGAGAGCAAAGGAGATGCACCATGATCTATCACGTTTCACCACAGGGCAGCGACCGCGCGTCCGGTGACGCACGGCATCCGCTGCGTACCATCAGCCGTGCGGCGGCGCTGGCGGTGCCCGGCGACACGGTGCGCGTCCACACGGGCGTGTACCGGGAGTGGGTCAAACCGGCCTGCTCCGGCCTGAGCGATACCTGCCGCATCGTCTTTGAGGCGGCGCCCGGCGAGCATCCGGTCATCAAGGGCTCCGAGCAGGTGACCGGCTGGGTGCGGGAGGCCGACGGCCTCTGGCGCCTGACCCTGCCGAACAGCTTCTTTGGCGACGGCAACCCCTACGATACGCCCATCGAGGGCGACTGGCTTCTGGAGCCCACCGAACCGCCCAGGCATACGGGGCAGGTGTATCTGAACGGTCAGCCGCTCTATGAGGCGTCCTCCCGCGAGGAGCTGCTGTCTCATCAGCCCGTGTCCCTGGGCCGCAAGCCGGACTGGGATCCGCGCCCCGTGCTGCATCCGCATCCGGAGGAAACGGTGCGCCGGTGGTTTGCGCAGGTGGGGGAGCACACGACCACTCTGCTGGCGAGTTTTGGAGAGGAAAATCCCAACGAGGCGCTGACGGAAATCAACGTGCGTCCCTGCTGCTTCTATCCGGAGCGCCCGGGCGTCTCCTACATTACGGTGCGCGGCTTTGAGATGGCGCAGGCTGCCACGCCCTGGGCGCCGCCCACGGCGAATCAGCCCGGGCTCATCGGGCCGCACTGGAGCCGGGGCTGGATCATCGAGAACAACGACCTCCACGACGCCAAGGCAAGCTGCGTGAGCCTGGGCAAGGACGAGACCACCGGACACAACCTCTACAGTCGCTTCGGACGCAAGCCGGGCTACGAATATCAGATGGAGGCCGTGTTCCGGGCGCTGCAGGCGGGCTGGAGCCGGGAGACCGTGGGCGGTCACATCGTGCGGAACAACGTGATTCACGACTGCGGACAGAACGCCATCGTGGGCCACATGGGCTGTGCCTTCAGCCTGATTGAGCACAACCACATCTACAACATCGCCAACCGCTACGAGTATTTCGGACACGAGATCGCGGGCATCAAGTTCCATGCGGCGCTGGACACGGTGATCCGCCAGAACTGCATCCATGACTGCACCCTGGGCATCTGGCTGGACTGGGAGGCGCAGGGTACCCGGGTCACGGGCAACACGCTGTTTGACAATGACCGGGATCTCATGGTGGAGGTAACCCATGGCCCCTGTCTGGTGGACAACAACGTGCTGGCGTCGCCCTATGCCATGGACAACTGTGCACAGGGCACCGCGCTGGTGCACAACCTGATCTGCGGCTGGACGCGGCATCACCGGGTCATGGAGCGGGCTACGCCCTACCACTTCCCGCATTCGACTCAGGTGGCGGGGGTGATCTTCACCTATGGCGGCGACGACCGGCTCTACAACAACCTGTTCACCGGTCAATACATGCCGCCGGAGGAGCGGTTCCACGCGGGCACCGACGGCTATAACGCCTGCACGACGCCGGAGGAATATCCGCTGCTGCTCGCGCAGGAGGGCAATACGGACAACGCGAAGTATGAAAAGATCATGCAGCCGGTGTATCTGGGCGGCAACGCCTACGCGGGCTGCGCGGCGCCGTTCCGCGGCGAGACGGACGCGGTGCGCCTGCAGGGCATGGAGGCGCAGGTGACGCTGCGGGAGAATCAGGCTGTGCTACGCATCACGCTGCCGGAGCAGGCGGCGTCCGTGCAGGCGGTGCCGGTGTCCACCGGGCAGCTGGGCATGCCCCGCTGCGTCGAGGCCCCCTACGATAACCCGGACGGCACGCCGGTGGACTTCGCGCCCGACATCACGGGCAGGAGGCGCACGGACGGTGCTGTGCCCGGCCCCGTGGCGGAGCTGCGGAGCGGCGTACAGGAGCTTGTGATCTGGCAGGGCGCGGGCACGGGCCTGGGCCAATGACGACAGAAGGAGGAAGCAGGGATGCAGCCGGAATGGGAAGCGAGACTCAAAATCTGGATTGATACCCTGGCGAAGGAATTATATGAGCCCTTGGGCGAGATTGCCCTGGAGGGCTTCGTGACCGACGAGATGCTCACGCCTCAGGAGGCCGAGCAGCGGGCGTACCGTCCCATGCGGATGGGGGAGCGCTGGGGGCGTGCCTGGCAGTACTGCTGGATGCGCGGCGACATGGTGCTGCCGGAGGCGGCACGGGGTGAGCGCATCGTCATGGATCTGAATCAGGGCGGTGAGGCGACGCTGTATGTGGACGGCGCGGAGTTCGGTACCCGCCGCGCCGACTGGGTGAAGGAGCGCCATCACTACTTCAGCGATCAGCTGCTGACCCTGTCCGGCGAGCCCGGGCAGCGCTTCCATCTGCTGATGGAGGCCTATGCGGGTCACGACTACCCCCGCAACGCGCGGGGACAGAGCGTGCTCGGCCCCATCCGGGAGGATGCGGGGGAGCAGTGGCGCGTGGCCCCGGAGGACGAGCTGCGGCAGGTGCTGGGCCGCAGCACCTTCGGCATCTGGCACGAGGAGGCCTATCAGCTCTGGAAGGACGTGACCACGCTGCGCGACCTGCTCGGTGTGCTGGACGACACCTCCCTGCGCGTCTCCAAAATCGAGGAGGCGCTGGAGCAGTTCACGGTGCTGGTGGACTTCGAGCAGCCCCGTGCGGCGCGGCTGGCCTGCTATGCCCGGGCCCGGGAGGCCCTGCGCCCGGTGATGGAGGCGCACAACGGCTCCACCATGCCGCAGTTCTACGCCATTGGCAACGCGCACATCGACATCTGCTGGCTCTGGCCCTACCGGGAGACGCAGCGCAAGGTGGCCCGCACCTTCGCGGCGCAGCTGCGCATGATGGACCTGTATCCGGAGTACAAGTATGTGCAGAGCCAGCCCGAGGCCTATCAGATCTGCAAGGAGCTGTACCCGAAGCTCTATGAGCGCATCAAGGAGAAGGTGCGCACGGGCCAGTGGATTCCCGACGGCAGCATGTGGGTGGAGCCCGATACCAACATGACCTCCGGTGAATCGCTGGTGCGCCAGCTGCTCCTCGGCAAGCGGTTCTACAGGGAGGAGTTCGGCGTGGATTGCCAGCTGCTCTGGCTGCCGGACACCTTCGGCTACAGCGCCGTGCTGCCTCAGCTGCTCAGGGGCGCCGGGGTTAAGTATCTGACCACGCAGAAGATCTTCTGGAGCTACAACGGTGGCGACCGGTTCCCGTACCACTACTTCACCTGGCAGGGCATGGACGGCAGCGAGGTCACCTCGTTCCTGCACATGGACTACACCTCCCGCACCGATGCCGCCACGGTGGTGGAGCGCTGGCGTGACCGGGTGCAGAAGCGCGGCATCAGCCGGTTCCTGCTGCCCTTCGGCTACGGTGACGGCGGCGGCGGCCCCACCCGCGACAATCTGGAGGACATCCGCCGGAACCGCGATCTGGAGGGCGTGCCGCAGATGCGCATCGAGACGCCGCAGCGGTTCTTCGAGGACTGCGAGGCGGACGGCGGCCCGCAGAACCGCTACGTGGGCGAATTGTACTTCCAGGCCCATCGCGGCACCTACACGAGCCAGGCCGCCATCAAGCGCGGCAACCGCAGAAGCGAGGTGGCGCTGCGCGAGGCGGAGCTGTGGTCGGTGGCCGCGCAGGACAGGGTGCCCTATCCGGCCCGGGAGATGGATCGGGCGTGGAAGCACACGCTGCGCAATCAGTTCCACGACATTCTGCCCGGCTCCAGCATTGAGCGCGTCTACGTGGAGGCGCGGAAGCTCTACGATGAGATTCTCTCGGAGACTGCGGAGCTGACGGCGCGGGCCACGGCGGCCCTGACCTCCGGCGGGGAGGGCACGACCTGGTTCAACAGCCTGTCCTGGGAGCGCCGGGCGCTGGTGAAGCAGGGCGACGGCTATGGCGTGGCGGTCATCCCGCCCATGGGCTGGACGTCCGTGCTGGACATCACGCTGCCCGAGCAGCCCGTTTCCGTGCACATGGAGGGCGATGAGGCCGTGCTGTCAAACGGCCTGCTGACCGTGCGCGTCAATCACCGGGGCGAGCTGACCGAATGCGTGGATGCCGCGGGCCAGTGCCGCATCGGCGGCAACGCCAATGTGCTGAAGCTCTACAAGGACGTGCCCCGGGAGTTTGAGGCCTGGGATCTGGACAGCACCTACGAGCAGTGCCCGGTGGAGCTGGAGGACAGCGGCGAAATGTCGATCGTCGAAAGCACCCCCTGGCGCTGCACGGTGGAGGTTCGCCGCCGGATTTCCCGCTCGGAGATGACGCAGCGCATCTCGCTGGACACCGGCGCCACCCGGGTGGACATCGCCACGGACATCGACTGGCAGGAGCAGCACCGGGTGCTGAAGGCCTGCTTCCCCACGGGCGTGCAGGCGGACGAGGCCATCAACGAGATTCAGTTCGGCTACATCCGCCGCCCCACCCATCGCAGCCGCCTCTACGATGCCGACCGCTACGAGGTCTGCAATCACCGCTACACCGCCCTGTGCGACGAGCATCGGGGCGCGGCGGTGCTCAACGAGAGCAAGTACGGCGTGAGCATGCTGGGCGACACCATCGCCCTGACGCTGCTCCGGGCCCCGAAGTCCCCGGACTTCCACGCGGATATGGGCCATCACAGCTTCGCCTACAGCTACTACATCTGGGATGGCTCCCTGATGGACAGCGGCGTGGTGCGGGAGGGCTACATGCTGAATGTGCCCGTGACCGAAGCCCGGGGCCGGGCGGAAACCACATCCCTGATGCGGGTGGATGCGCCCAACATCATCATCGACACCGTGAAGGCCGCCGAGGACGGCAGCGGTGATCTCATCCTCCGTCTCTATGAGAGCAAGCACGCCGCCACCCGGACCACGCTGACCCTGAACCTGCCCGTGGTATCCGCCGCGCTGTGCAACCTGCTCGAGGAGGAGCAGGAGCCGCTGCAGGTGGAGCATGGCAGCATGCGTCTCGCCTTCCACGGCTTTGAGGTCAAGACCGTGCGCGTGAAGCGCGGCGCACAGCTCCGGTAAACAAACACCTCCCGCACCGGTCAGGAAAGCCGGTGCGGGAGGTTTGCTGTTGGTGTGGGCAGGGATCAGCGCAGCGTGACCTGCTCGTCGCCCTCGGTGAAGGTGATGGCAAAGCGCCAGGTTTTCAGGTCGGCATCCAGGGAGACGGTCTCCCGGCCCACGCGGCGGGTCAGGAGCAGATGATCGTCTGCGGTGCTGCCGATCTCCAGGGGGCCGTCGAAGGCGGGATGGGTGTTGCGTAGCCGCAGCATGGACAGCAGCCGCTGAACGATGGGCCGCTGCACCTCCTGCGCCAGCTCCTCCTCCGTGTAGTTGTGCCGGTTGATGGAGCGCGGGTCGGCGGCGTCGAAGGACAGGTCGTTGCGGCCCGCCAGCAGCCCCACATAGTACACCTGCGGTATGCCGGGGGCAAAGAGCTGAATGGCCCGCGCCAGCGCGTAGGCGTCGTCGTTTTCGTCCAGCATGGCGTAGTAGGTGCCGTAGAGCTGGTAGGACTTGTACTTGGTGCGGGACATGTCCATGGGCTTGAAGCTGTAGGACAGGTGCGGCTCCACCCGTCGGATGACCGCCTGCTCCTGCTCCTCGGTGAGGATGCCGTCGGCGTCATGGACACCCACGCCGTCATGGGTGTCCAGCACGGTGAACTGATGGCGCGGACAGA
>JAEDKS010000090.1 GCA_016295665.1 Clostridia bacterium | reverse complement strand
AAAGGAAGCGCAAGTTATGAATCTGGAAAAGTATCTGCAGGTATCTCAGGAGGTGCGGGAGGCGCTCGCGGCGGGCAAGCCCGTGGTGGCCCTCGAGAGCACCATCATCAGCCACGGCATGCCCTATCCCCAGAACGTGGAGACCGCGCTGAACGTGGAGCGCATCATCCGGGAGGAGGGCGCCGTGCCCGCCACCATCGCCATCATCGGCGGCAAGATGGTCGTGGGCTGCTCCCGGGAGCAGATTGAGTACCTGGGCAGGAAGGGGCTGGAGGTCACCAAGGCCAGCCGCCGCGACCTGCCCGTGCTGCTGTCCCGGGGCGAGGACGGCGCCACCACCGTGACCACCACCATGATCGCCGCCTCGCTGGCGGGGGTCAGGGTGTTTGCCACCGGCGGCATCGGCGGCGTGCATCGCGGGGCCGAGACCACCATGGACATCTCCGCCGACCTGGAGGAGCTGGCGGAAACGCAGGTGCTGGTGGTCTGCGCCGGGGCCAAGAGCATTCTTGACCTGGGACTGACCCTGGAGTACCTGGAGACCAAGGGCGTGCCGGTCATCGGCTACCGCACGAAGGAGCTGCCCGCCTTCTACACCACCCGCAGCGGCTTTGCGGTGGACTACCGGCTGGACACCCCCGAGGAGATCGCCAATGCGTTCCGCGTGAAGCTGGCGTGCGGCCTGCGGGGCGGCATGCTGGTCACCAACCCCATCCCCGAGCAGTACGCCATGGACTACGACTACATCAACGAGAACATCAACGCCGCGATTGAGGAGTGCAACCGGCTGGGCATCAAGGGCAAGCAGACCACGCCCTACCTGCTGGACAAGATTCAGAAGCTGACCGGCGGCGAGAGCCTGAAGGCCAACATCCAGCTGGTGTACAACAACGCCCGTCTGGCGGCGGGGATTGCGAAGGCGCTGTAAGGCGCGATCATGCGCGGAGACGACAAGGGCCGGCTGTTCCCTCCAAGGGGGAGCGCCGGCCCTTGCGCGTGAGGCGGTCAGCGGGACGGAATCAGCAGCAGCATGCCCGGGAAGATCAGATTCCGGCGGGCGATGTTGTTCAGGCAGAACAGGCGGCTCTCCGACACGCCGAAGCGCCGGGCGATTCTGTCCAGCGTATCGCCGCGCTGCACCACGTAGCCGCCCCGGAAGCCGCCCGTGGAGCCGCTGCCGAAGGGCGTCAGGCGCAGCACCTGCCCCGCGTACAGGGGCGCGTCCGGGGTCAGGCCGTTGATGGTCGAAAGGGTATCGGCGGTCATGCCGAAGCGGGCGGCGAGGGCGGACAGGGTGTCGCCCCGGCGCGCCATGACCGCGTTCTCCGTGACCCAGGCGGGAACGGTGGCCTCGTGGTCGCCCAGCGCGGGCACCTTCAGCACCTGTCCCAGGCGCGAGGGCTCCCCCTGCAGGCCGTTCAGCGCCCGGAGCGATGCCGGGGTGACCCCGTAGCGGCGGGCGATGGTGGCGATGTCCTCAAAGGGCTGGAGCACATGGAGCCCCGCGAAGGCCCCCGTGGCGGCGGACGGGCCGGGATAGCGGATGAGCTGCCCGGCGAGGGCCGTGTCCCCGGGGAGGATGTTCAGGGTGCGCAGGGTGTCCTCAGGGACGTTCAGCGTTTCGGACAGGGCGGGGACGGTCATGTCCTCCGGCAGCAGCAGGCAGAGCAGCTCCCGCTCCGTGACGGGCGCCGGGGTCGGGGAGGGGCACGGTGTCGGGGCCGGCGTGGGGGCGGCGGACTGGTAGATCTCCCGGGTGAAGTAGTCCAGGTCAACCCGGCCCGTGATGCCGGGGATGTCGCCCCGGTCGCCGTACTGGAACCCCACCCAGGCATCCCACTTGCCGTTTGCCTCCGGCTCCGGGACGCCGTAGTCCGCCACCCAGAGGGGATAGGCGGCGAGGGCGGAGCCGAACCGGGCCCGGGCGGCCCAGGCGTCGGTGTAGAGCATGGCGCGATACCCGGAGCGCGTCTCCACCCGGCGCAGAAAGGCCAGGGTGACCTGGGTCAGCGTTTCGTCCGGCAGGCTGCTGGCGCTGCCCACGTCCACGGCGAGCAGACAGTCCGGCACCCGGTCACCGATGACCGACAGGAAGAAGTCCGCCTGCGCCTCGGCCTCGGGCACCGTGGCGGCGGTCAGGAAGTGGTAGAAGCCCACGGACAGCCCCGCCGCCTTCGCGCCCGTCCAGTTGGCTTCGAAGCGGGCATCCACGACCGAGCTGCCCTCCGAGGCCCGCAGCATCGCGATCTCCACGCCGCTGGCGCTGACCTGATGCCAGTCCACCTCCCGCTGCCAGGCGCTGACGTCAAGGCCGTGGATGACCGGCACCGAGGTGGGCGGCAAGCCCTCCGCAGCCAGCGCCCGCGCCGACAGGCACACCAGCAGACACACGGTCAGGCAGGTCAGCAGCAACGGCAGCATCCGCCGTTTCCGCATGAGCAACACGCTCCTTTCTCCCTCTCCCGGTCGGGCCGGGAGAGCCTCTTAGGCAGTATATGCGGCCCGGGGTGAAGCGCTGCACCCGGGGATGAGGGAAATGCGCGACGGCCTTCGCGGGGAATCGACAGAAATAAATGAAAAAACCATGATAAACGCATGAAAAAACAAAAAATCCTTTGACATTGGGGCGGAATTGCGGTATCTTAGAGGTGTTCCATGGAATACGACTTTGAGGTTGCAGACAGTGCTGACATTCATCATCAATCCGACGGCTGGCGGCGGACGGGCGGTGCGGACGGAGAGCGAGCTTCGCACGGAGCTGGAGCGCCGGGGCATGGCCTATGAGATGCTGCATACCACGGCCCCCGGTCACGCCACCCTGCTCGCCCGGGAAGCCGCGGCGCGGGGGGACTGCGAGGCGGTCATCGCCGTGGGCGGTGACGGCACCGCCTTTGAGGCGGCGTGCGGCGTACAGGGCTCCGGGGTGCCGCTGGGCATCATCCCCTCGGGCACCGGCAACGACTTCGTTAAGACCGCCGGACTGCCCCGCAAGCCGCTGGAGGCGCTGCGGTTCATCCTGACGCACAGGCCCCGGCCCGTGGACATCGGACGGGTCAACGACCGCTACTTCCTCAACGTGTGCGGCACGGGCTTTGACGTGACCGTGCTGGAGCAGGCCGCGGCCCTGTCCGGGCGCTTCCACGGGCTGCTGCCCTATCTGGTGGGGGTCATCCGCGCCATCGCCCGGTTCGAGCCGGTGCATGTGCGCTATGAAATCGACGGACGGGAGCAGGAGCGGGATGTGCTGCTCATGAGCGTGGCGAACGGGCGCTTCATCGGCGGCGGCATCCCCATCTGCCCGGCGGCGGCGCTCTCGGACGGCCTGCTGGACGTGGTGATGGTGGACGTGCTGCCCCGGTGGCGGATTCCCTTCTTCCTGCCCGGGCTGATGGCGGGGCGCATCCTGCGCTTTTCCGTCACGCACCACATCCGGTGCAGCCGCCTGCACATCGAGCGGCCCATGATGAGCCTGCAGGCCGACGGGGAAATCTATCAGATGGATGAGGCGGATTTTGAGATCATGCCGGGCGGGCTGCTGCTGTACTGGTAAACACCGGGCGGGCAGCATAGACTCGGCTATGGAAAGGAGCGATTCATATGGCAGAAATCGGAAAGCAGATTCGGGAGGCGTGGATCAGGGGCATGGAGACCATCGGCTCCACCGCCAACGGCATCGCGGACAGCGCCCGCTACAAGGTGGAGAGGCTGAACCTGCAGAACCGCAGCCGGGAAATCCTCTCCGGCTTCGGCGCCAGGGCCTACGCGCTGTGGAAGCAGGGCGCGGCCTTCCCCGAGGAGCTGGACAGGGAGCTGCGGGAGCTGGATGAGGTGGAAAAGACCCTTGAGGCCATGGAGGCCGAGCGTCAGGCGCAGGCCAGGAGCAGCCGCATGGAGCCCGTGACCGACGAGAGCGAGGCACCGACCATCGAGGTGGCGGAGCCCGAGGAGCCTGAGGAGCCGGAGGAGCCGGAGGAGCCTGAGGAACCGGAGGAACCTGAGGAGCCCGAGGAGCCGGAGGAGCCCGCAGCGCCGGTGTATGCCGCCGTGGTGGATGTGCCCGTGGAGGAAGCCGGGGACGAGCAGGCGTAAGGGCGCCCATCGAAAAGCCGACCTGATGTCAGGCGGCTTTTTGCATGCTTTGCGCGTGTTCGGGGCAGAATGGGGGAGAAAGGAGGCTGTGTATGCGCTATCTGGTGAATGACAGCTGCATTGGCTGCGGGCTGTGCGTGGCGGTGTGCCCCGGGGTGTTCGAGATGGGGCCCGACGGGCACGCGCAGGCCCGGGAGATGGACGTGTCCGGCGAGCAGGCGCCCGATGCCGACGCCGCGCTGGAGGGCTGCCCGGTGAACGCCATCGAGAAGCACTGACGTGCAGGGAACGGAAAAAGGCTGCCCGGGTTCGGGGCAGCCTTTTGGGATGCGCGGGGCGGGAGATTATTCCTCCGGCTCCTCCTCGTCGTTGAGCTGGCTGTTGGCAACCTCGATGAGCTTGGCTTCCAGCTTCGCGTCCTCGATGGGCTCGAAGGTCTCCAGCTCCTCGCCGGTTTCCTCGTCGCGGGAGGTGACGACGTGCATCACGTAGCAGTCGATCTCCTCCGGCTCGTCCTCCTGGGTGCCGTCGTCGATGCTGTCGGTGAGAATGACGTACTCCTCGCCGTTGTAGAAGAAGTAATCCACCACCTGCATGAGTATGGTGTTGCCCTCGTCGTCCGTCATTTCGATGATGTCCGGCTCCTGGTTCAGATCGTCCTCGTACATGGTTGTTCCCTCCTGTCGTTCTATCGGAAGGCCGCGCAGGCGGCGCGGCGATCTCGCATGGCTGTGGCCCCGCTCAGTGCCGGGGCTTTTTCTGGAGCGGCGTCCGGGTGCCGTCCGGGTGCTGGATGACGGTGTTCTGCAGCACGGCCTCCATGTTCTCCCGGAAGCCCCGGAGGTACTCCTGCCGCAGGGCGGTTTGCTCCTCCAGCTCCTTTTCGGTCAGGCCCACCGTCTTTTTCTTGCGGGCCAGCTCGTTGATGCGCTCGATCTTCTCATGCTCCATGGGGCATTCCTCCTGTCAGTCCTGTGTCCGGTAGCTCAGGCGGCGGCTGATGCCCGCCAGCTCAAAGAGCCCGATCAGGCAGGCGATCATCAGGCCGTACGCCGCGACCTTGCTGTCCCAGCGATCCACGCCGAACTCCGCCACCACCGCCAGCGCCACCAGCATGAGCGCCAGCACGGCGACCAGCGCGGGCCACCAGCGCCTGCAGGTCGGAGCCTTGGCGGCGCGGGCCGTCCAGATGCCCAGCGCGATGAGCACCAGCAGCGCGGCGAGCACCTGCTGCACGGAGACCCCCATGTGGACGGTCATGTGCCCGTCCTCCCGGAGGCTCTCCATCACCACCTGGGTGCAGCCAAAGAGCAGCGTGAACATCAGCAGCACATCGCCCGGGCGGCGTCTGCGGCAGAGGTACTGCCAGAGGAGCACGATGAGGAAGATGACGGCGGCGGCGATGGCCTCGTAGAGAAAGACGGTGTGGAGCGAGCCGTAGGCCGTTTCGATGGTGAAGGTGGCGGGCCAGCCCTCCGGCACGGGGGCGCCCTCGCCCAGACCGGTGCCGCGCTCCATGGTGCGGGCACACATCAAGACAACGGGGAGCACCGTTCCCAGCACGTCCAGCAGCGCGCCGTGGGGCGTCCGCGTCCAGCACTCCGTCAGGAACGCCGCCAGCACCACGCCCCCGAAGGCGCCGATCATGCTGTAGCCGCCGTCCCAGAAGCGCAGCATCAGCGTCCAGTCACCGATGTCCTGCAGATAGTAGGCGTAGCTTGCCGCCACGTACACGAGCCGGCTGCAGAGCAGGCACAGCGGAGGCGCCAGCACCGCGAAGCGGAGCGCCGTGCCCCGGGGGAGGTGACGCGTTCGGGACAGCATCGCCACCCCGAACAGCAGGAGCAGCATCGCCATGGCGGCGCCCATGCCGTAGGCGGTCAGGGGCTGCCCGAGGATCGTTATCATGTGGGTCATGTCATGCCTCCGTCGCTTATTCCGCCTGCGGGCTGACCAGGGTGGCAAAATAGATGATGTCGCTCACATCCCGCTCCGCCGACTTCGACTTGGCGGAGTAGTTCTCGTCCCCAAAGACCATGAGCGCGCTGTTGCCGCCGTCCAGGGCGTAGGCCTGGGTGCAGCCCTGCGCCAGCATGAAGGCCGCCAGCGTCTCCACGGTGCAGCCGGCGGAATCCGCCGCATTTCGCCCGTCCACCACCACCAGCAGGTATTCCAGGGGGCCGGTCTGACCGATGGCGCAGCGGGGCTCCTTGCCGGTGGGGTTGAAGTCGTACTTATTGCTGATGGGCTGCTGCTCGCCGTCCACGACCAGCGCGGGGCCGAAGTTGAACACGTTCACGGGCTGCACGCCGCTCTCCAGCAGGGCGGACAGGGCATCCTTGTCCCCGGCCCGGATGATGTGGAAGTCGGCGTTCTGGTCGATGAGCAGGATGTCCAGCGTCTTGAAGAGCGTGGTGCGGTACACGTTGCCCTGACGGACGATGTAGCCCTTGGTGCGGTCCATGTAGTAGTCGCCGCCGATGGCCACCACCGCGTTGACGTTCTTCGCCATGGTGGAGATGAGCGCGGTGCGCTTCTTGCCAAAGTCGCAGGACAGGGAGGTGCGCAGCTGGCTCGGGTCGGCGATGGTGACGCGGGCCACGTTGAAGCGGGCATCATCCACCCAGACGCGCTCCATGCGCACGGTCAGGCTCGCGTCCTGATAGCCGTCCTCCGTGAAGGCGTCGGCAGCGGGCGCGGGGCCGGCGGAGAAGTCGATGGGCAGGGGCGTCAGGGGCGCGATGATGTCCCCGTTCCCGTCCAGCTCAAAGACCAGCGTGTCCTCCGCGCTCTCCGCCCCGGGGGCGGCCTCCTCCGCCAGCACGGGAAGCACCATCGAGAGCAGCAGCAGGATGGCAAGCAGTTTCTTCATCATGGTTTCCTCCGTATCTCAGTCAAGATGGTATTGCAGCAGCCAGTTGTCCTCGTCGTTCTCCCGCTGCAGCTCCCGGTAGCGCGCGTCCGCCTCGTCGGTGACGCGCCCGGAGGGCACCGCCAGCGCGAAGCCGAACAGCATCAGCGCCGCCAGCAAAAGCAGCAGGGCGCTGCGGAGCTTCTCCTTCATGCCCGTGCCTCCTTTTTGGGGTCCGAGAACACCCAGCTGCGCTGCAGCCGGTAGCTGACGAAGTACAGCAGGGTGTCGATGACGATCTTGCTCAGGCTGTCCAGCACGTTGGGCATGCCCAGCAGGGACAGCAGGTTCACGCCCAGGGCGCTGAGCACCATCATCGCGATGCACAGCAGCGCATAGCGCAGCGCGGTGCGGCCCGTTTGGCCTTTGAATTTGAACACCAGGCTCCGGTTGAGCAGGAAGTTGCAGGGCGCGGAGACGCACCGGGCCACCACCGTGGCGACGGCGACGGCGATCTCATCCTCCACGCCGGCGCGGGGGCGAAGCAGGGCATGCTCCACAAGGGTGAAGATGACGTTGTCCAGCAGGAAGCAGGCGATGCTCGATCCCATGAAGCGGATGAAGTTGCCCAGAATCACCCGGTAGATGCGGATGGAATCCCGCACGGGGTGGAAGTGGGTGCCGGCGTTCTCGTTCTCGTACACCGTTTCGATGCCGATGGGAACCATGGGCAGATGGTGCCGGGAGCAGGCGATGAGCACGTTCATCTCGTACTCGAAGCGCTCGCCCTCCACCTCCCGCATGAAGGGCAGATCCTCCCGGCGGAAGGCCCGCAGTCCGGTCTGGGTGTCCGGCAGGTAGTGCCCGTAGAACAGCTTGAACACCAGGCTCGTGAGCCGGTTGCCGAAGCGGCTTTTGGGCGGGATGTCCGGGAGGGTGAAGTCGCGGCTGCCCAGGTACAGGGCACGCTTGCCGCTCCGCAGCGCCTCCGCCAGCTTCCAGCAGTCCTCGACCGTGTGCTGACCGTCCGCGTCGGCGGTGATGACCCCGGTGCAGTCCGGCAGGTGCTGCTCAATCCAGGCGTAGCCCGTCTTGAGCGCCACGCCCTTGCCGCGGTTCACATCGTGATGCACAACGGTGCAGCCCGGCTTCTCCGAAAGCGACTGGAAGATGGGCTGGTAGCGCTCCGGGGAGCCGTCGTCCACGATCAGCACATGCCGGAATCCCTTCGCCAGCAGCCTGTCCACGTAGGCGGGCAGCCGCTGGTCGGGCTCCAGGGAGGGGATGAGGATGACGGCCTGCTGGGGCTCGTCACACATGGTATCACAATCCTTTCGACAGCGGGCCATCGTCGGCCCGCGTGCTCAGTTGATGATCTCCGTATCCAGGTAATCCCGCATCAGCGCGGACACGTCCAGGCCCGCGTGGGCGGAGAGGATGTCGGTCAGGTTCTGCCGGGTCGCCAGGCGGAAGCGGTATTGCGTCTGGTAGTCCCGGAGCGCCGCGTCCAGCCCCTCCCGGCCCATCAGGTGCTCCAGCGCCACCCACAGCGCCGCGCCCCGGTTGTAGACCACGAGGCTGTACTCGCTCAGGCTGGCGAAGGCATCAAGGGGGCTGCCGGGGGTGATGTCCCGGGGGATGGAGATGCGCAGGGCACTCTCGATGCTCTCGTCGATGGCGGAGGCGCGGGAGCTGGCCCCGTAGACCTGCCCGATGTAGTCCATCTGGGCGTACACCGCCAGGCTCTCGTCCTGCCAGGCCTGATACCAGCTGTCGCTGCCCACCAGCATGGCCCACCACTGATGGGCCGTCTCGTGCGCCACGGTGAGGGCCAGAGTGTCACCGCCCGCAGACACGGTGTCCTCTCCCAGCAGGATCAGCCGGGGGTACTCCATGCCGCTGAAGGGGAAGCCCACCTCGCACAGGGTCAGGGTGGGGTAGACGTAGGCCCCCCACAGGTCCCCGTAGCAGCGCAGGGCCTTCGCGGCGGACTGCACCATGGCTGCGGCGGCGGACTGGCTCCGGGCATAGGCGACCACCAGCGTATCGCCCTCCATGGCGGCGGCGCGCTGATACGCCCGGGACAGCACCACGGTGAAATCCCGCACCGCCGGCGCGTCCCAGCGCCAGATCAGGCTGTCGCCGCTTGTCTCCGGCTCCGCGTAGCCCGTGGCGGCGGCGGTGTAGCCCGTGGGCGCCGTCAGGGTCACGTGCCAGTTGGCGCACTCAGACAGGAAGGGATCGCCGATGGAGAGGTAGGCATCCGTGCGCCACGCCCCGTCCTCCCACACCGCCGGCAGGGGGAACAGGTTCCCCAGCGCCCAGACGCCGTCCCGCTGACCGAAGCGGCTGGCGCAGTCGGGCACGGCGGCATGCCAGGTGAGCGTGACCGTGATCGTCTCCCCCGGCGTCCAGGGCTGCGGGAGG
>JAEDKS010000089.1 GCA_016295665.1 Clostridia bacterium | reverse complement strand
TGGGCGATGGTCTCCACCTCGCCCTCGTCCAGGCAGAAGGCGGACTTCAGCAGGTTCTCGCCGTAGCCCGTGGAGCAGGAGCGGGCGATGCGGGCCCCGGCGGGCAGCTTCTCCTTCAGGTCGGTCAGCGCCCGGATGGCGGTCTGCAGGGGGGAGCCCTGATTGCCTGCGTAGAACGACCAGAGCAGCTCGCCCTCCGTGCCGATGAGGGTCAGCTTCGTGGTGGTAGAGCCGGCGTCAATGCCCAGGAAGCAGTCGCCCTGATAGTCCGCCAGCTCGCCGCGCTTCACCCGGGCGGCGCTGTGGCGCTGCAGGAACTCCGCGAACTCGTCGTGGGTGCGGAACAGGGGCTCCAGGCGCTTGAGCTCGAAGGTCATCATGACGCCGTGGCTCATGGTGTCGATCAGATGATCCAGCGGCAGGGTCTGGCTGTCGTCGGCCTCCAGCGCCGCGCCCAGGGCAGCAAACAGGTGGCTGTTCTCCGGAATGATGGCGGTCTCGTCGGTCAGCTTCAGCGTGCGGATAAACGCGGCCCGCAGCTGATCCAGGAAGTGCAGCGGGCCGCCCAGGAAGGCCACATGCCCCCGGATGGGCTTGCCGCAGGCCAGGCCGGAGATGGTCTGGTTCACCACCGCCTGAAAGATGGACGCCGCCAAATCCGCCGTGGTGGCGCCGTCGTTGATGAGGGGCTGAATGTCGGACTTGGCGAACACACCGCAGCGGGCCGCGATGGGATAGATCTCCTGATAGCCCCGGGCCTGCTCGTTGAGGCCGGTGGCGTCCGTCTGCAGCAGGGATGCCATCTGGTCGATGAAGGAGCCCGTTCCGCCGGCGCACACGCCGTTCATGCGCTCCTCCAGACCGCCGGTGAAGTAAATGATCTTGGCGTCCTCGCCGCCCAGCTCAATGGCCACATCCGTCTGCGGCGCCCGGTTGCGCAGCGCGGACGCCACCGCCACCACCTCCTGCACGAAGGGAATGTTCAGCGCCTTGCTCAGGTTGATGGCACCGGAGCCCGTGATGCGCACCCGCACCTCGCAGGCGCCCAGCCTCTCCCGGGCCTCCCGCAGCAGCTGCGCCAGCGTCTCCTGCGTATGGGCACAGTGGCGGCGATACTCGCCGAATACGATCCGATCCTGCTCGTCCAGCAGCACCAGCTTCACGGTAGTCGAGCCGACGTCGATGCCGGCACGGAATGTTTTCATGGTCTACCTACCTCTTTCGATGCACAGCCTGGCGGCACCCCGCTTGCGCGGCATGCGGACACCAGCGGAAGATTCATATCCATTATCCACACCAATGTGAAATGAATATAAATCAGAGGCCATCCCATCCCCGCCCCGGCCTTCGCCAAAGGGACAGAAGGGCATGGCTTTTCAATATTCTACACGCCCCCTCCAAATCCCTACCTGTCCCGCGCAGAAAATGACGAAGTACCGCGAAAATGCAGACGAAGCCCGGGCAGCGCCCGGTGCGGGCCGACAGAAAAAGGGTCTGCCGTGCGGCAGACCGTCAGAACTCCTCCAGCGGCACGGGCACCATGCCCGTGTCCTGGGCGATGCCCCCATAGAGCAGCTGCGTTTTCCTTCCCTCCCGGAGGTAATGCCGGAGCACCTCCGAAGCCGTGAAGGGCATGGGCAGGGCCTCCACCTCGTGCAGAGGCACCCAGCGGAGAGTGCCCTCGCTGCACGTCTCCCACACCCGAACGCCCTCCCGGAGCGTGGCGAAGAAGTAGTAGTTCTGCCGAACCTCGCCCTGCTTCAGGCGCAGCGTGATGTACCGCAGGGACAGTCCGCACAGCGCCTCCTCCGTCAGGCCGATCTCCTCCTGCACCTCCCGGAGCAGGGCGGCGCGGGCGACGTTCAGCTCCGCCCTTTCGAAGTGCCCGCCGATGCCGCACCAGCTCGGCGCGACCACGCGGGAGCCTACCCGCCAGAGCAGCAGCATCTTATCGCCCCGCAGCAGGTAGAGCGAAGCCATGTTGCGCAGCCGTCCATCCATGCCCGTCACCCCTTGTTCCGGTGCCGGTTCACCCGCTGCACCGGCGCGGCGACCCGGGGCTTGGACGCGGTGGTCTTTGCCGGAGCGCTCTTCGGCGCGGCGGGATGCGCCTGCGCGCCCCGGGCGGCGGGCACGGTGTTCACCTTGCCGCTGCGCCCGATGACGATGGCCTGACCGCCCTTGGGGATGGTCACCGGCGTGCGGTGCGCCGGCTTCTTCTCCGGCACCGCCTCACCCCGCAGGTTCACCCGGGCGGGACGGGGCTCCGCAGGACGGGGCTGCCGCGTCTTGGGGTCGGTGGGGGTGGTGATCTCCATGGGCCACTCGCTCTCCCGCAGAGGGATGCGCTTGCCGATGAGCTTCTCCACCTGATCCTTCTGCTTCATCTCGTCGATGCAGCAGAAGGAGATGGCCTTGCCCGTCCTGCCCGCGCGGCCCGTGCGCCCGATGCGGTGCACGTAGGCCTCGGGCTCCATGGGCATGTCGTAGTTGATGACGTGGCTCAGGCCCTCGATGTCGATGCCCCGGGCCGCGATGTCCGTGGCGATGAGCACCCTGCACGCGCCGCTCTTGAAGGCGGTCAGCGCCGCCTGGCGGGCATTCTGGCTCTTGTCGCCATGGATGGCGACGCTCTCGATGCCGGCCTTCTTCAGCTCGCGCACGATGCGGTCGGCGCCGTGCTTCGTCCGGGAGAACACCAGCGCGTTCTCCACGTCATCCTCCCGCAGCAGCTTCGCCAGCAGGTGCTTCTTGTTGGCCTTGTCCACGTAGTACATGCACTGGTCGATGGCGTCCACCGTGGAGGACACCGGATCCACCTTCACCGTCTCCGGCTCATGCAGCAGATCCAGGGCCAGCTTCTCCACCTCCGGCGGCATGGTGGCGGAGAACATCAGCGTCTGCCGCTTCTCCGGCAGCTTGCTCACCACCCGGCGCACGTCGTGAATGAAGCCCATGTCCAGCATCCTGTCCGCCTCGTCCAGCACGAAGGTCTCCACCCAGTCCAGCCGCACAAAGCCCTGGTTCATCAGGTCCCACAGCCGTCCCGGGCAGGCGATGACCACATCCGCGCCCCGGTGAAGCGCCTCCACCTGCGCGTTCTGGCTCACGCCGCCGTAGATGACCGCCGGCACCACGGGCATCCGCTTGCCGTACTGCACGAAGTTCTCGTAGATCTGCAGCGCCAGCTCCCGGGTCGGGGTCAGGATGAGCGCCCGGATGACCCGGGGCTCGTCGGCCCGCGGCGGGCGCCGGGACAGGTTCTGCAGCATGGGCAGCGCGAAGGCCGCCGTCTTGCCGGTGCCGGTCTGCGCACAGCCCAGCACGTCGCTGCCCCGCAGCACCAGGGGAATCGTCGCCTGCTGGATGGGGGTGGGGATGGTATAGCCGCTGGCCTCCACGTTCCGGAGCAGCTGCGGCACCAGGTTCATTTCGCTGAAAGTCATGAAGTCAATTCCATTCCTGTATTCTCCGCGCCCGGAAAAGGGTGCAGCATCAAGTAGTATAGCACAGATGGGGATGTTATGCAAATGAAAAAAACGGCCTTGACAGGGCTCTCCGGTCGTGTTATCGCTTCGCAAGCGAGCGGTGGTGGAATTGAATCCACGGAAGGGGGCTGCGGCAGATTCTGCGTCTGCCGCAGCCCTTTTGCGCGCCTCATCCGAGGCGCTGCATCCCGTCCTTTGTCACGATGGCATAGCACAGCGGCGGGGCCGCCACCTGCTCCGGGCCGATGGTGATGGCGGCGCGGATGGCTGCCTCCGCCCGGTCGGCCTCCTCCTCGCTCCGGGCGCAGAGGGTCACGAAGGACGTGTCCTCCTCCAGCCGGTCTCCGATGCGCACGGGCAGAATGAAGCCCACCGAGTAGTCCAGCGCGTCGCTCTTGCGGATGCGGCCCGCGCCCATGGCCTGCGCCGCCAGTCCCAGCGCCATGGTGTCCATGGCCTGCACATAGCCCGTGCAGCCCGCACGCACCTCCCGCCGCACCGCAGGCTGCGGCAGCAGGGACACGTCGTCGCACACCCGGGGATCGCCGCCCTGACATTCGATCATGGCCTTCAGCCGGGATAGGCCGGAGCCCGTGCGCAGGGCGCTCTCCAGCATGGCGCGGCCCTCCTCCGGGGTGGCGCAGCGGCCCGCGAGCATCAGCATATGGCTGCCCAGCAGCAGGCTAACCTCCAGCAGCGCGCCCTTCGTCCGCCCGGACAGCACGTCGATGGCGTCCTTCACCTCCAGCGCGTTGCCCACATGGGTGCCCAAAGGCTGCTCCATGCCCGTGACGATGGCAACCACCGGCTTCCCCGCCAGGGTGCCGATGTCCACCATGGCCTTCGCCAGCTCGATGGATCCCTCCAGCGTCTGCATGATGGCCCCGCTGCCGGTCTTGACGTCCAGCACGATGGCGTCGGAGCCCGCCGCCAGCTTCTTGCTCATGATGGAGGAGGCGATCAGCGGCAGGCTGTCCACCGTGGAGGTCACGTCCCGCAGGGCGTAGAGCGTCTTGTCCGCCGGTGCCAGACTGCCGGTCTGTCCGATGACCGCCACGCCCACCTCCCGCACCTGACGGAGGAACTGCTCCTCGCTCTCCTCCACGCTCAGGCCCGGAATGGATTCCAGCTTGTCCAGGGTGCCGCCGGTATGGCCCAGGCCGCGCCCGCTCATCTTCGCCACGGGCACCCCGCAGGCCGCCACCAGCGGCGCCAGAATCAGGGTGGTGGTGTCGCCCACGCCGCCGGTGGAGTGCTTGTCCACCTTCACCCCGGGAATGGAGGACAGATCCGCCACGTCGCCGGAATCCCGCATGGCCAGCGTCAGGTCGGTGGTCTCCCGGGCGGTCATGCCCTGCAGCCGGATCGCCATCAGCAGCGCGGTCAGCTGATAGTCCTCCGCCATGGTGCGGTCATGGGTGGCGGCCGCCCGGACGAAGTAGCCGATCTCCTCCCGGCTCAGCTCCTGCCCCAGCTTCTTCTTCGTGATGATCTCCACAATATTCATGCCTTCGCGCTTCCTTTCTCCGTCCTGCGCCCCGTGGACCGGAGCGCCTATTTCTTCATCAGCAGCACCAGGGACATCAGCTGTCCCACGTCCCCCTGGGCCGTCACCCGCCGGGTCACCAGCAGCTTCATGGGGCTGACCCGCCCCGCGATGAGCGCGAGCAGATCCGCCTCCGATGCCCGCACGGTGCACCCCGCCGGCTCCGTTTCGCGCTGTGTGACGAGGATGTCGCCGTCCCGCAGGCGCACATACCAGCTGCGCCCCTCCGCGGTCTCCAGACGGAACAGGCCGTCGTGGCCCCTCAGCTGCTCCAGGTGCTCCGGCAGCTCCTCCAGAAAGGCATCCAGGCTCTCATAGGCTTTCATGCGTGCTCCTTCCGCGCACCGTCCGCCCACTCCCGCATAGGCTGATGGTGAAGCCCCGGAAGGGAGGTGGATACGGTGTGCTGTCTGATCCTGAACGGGCCGCAGATGCTGGACGTGCTGTCCACCACCCGCGTCGCCTACCTGGCGGCGGTGCTGGACGGTCGTCCACTCATTCTGCCCCTGTGGTATGAATTGGACACCGAAGCGGAAATTCCTGCCGTGCTGGTGCGCGTCCGTCAAAGCAGCATGCTTCTCCGGGCGCTTGTGCAGTCTGAGCAGGTGTGCATGGCCTTCTCGCTGCTGCGGGAGGGCAGCGTGGACTCGGTGCTGCTGTGGGGCGAAGCCGCCGCCGGTGAGGCTCAGGGCGGCATCGTCCCGCTGCGCGTGACGCCCTCGGAGCTGAGCGGGAGACGGTTTCTGCTCCGGGAGATGTGAATCCCACCGCTTGTGGTGTTACAATTTCGAGACACAATACCTTGTGGATAAAGTTTTCAACAGGTTTTTCCTCAGGTTTTTTCTCAAAAACCCCTTGAAATCCCGACGGTTTCGTGATATGATACACACCGTAAGAAAATCGTAACAAGTTATCCACAATGCGATTTTCCACAGGATACAGACGCGGGCCGCCGATCCGGCCTGCATGAACCGGCGAAGGGCAACGGGAGGATGGACGCCATGGATGTACAAGAGCTCTGGAAAAAAGCCTGCGAGCTTCTGCGCAACGAGACCAACGCCTATATTTATGACTATATCAGCAAGAACCTGTCGCCCGTGAAGCTGGAGCAGGATGTGCTTGTGCTGCGCATTCCCATGGAGCCCATGAAGGTGATGGTGAACAACCGCTACGCGGCGGTCATCAGTACGTGCCTGTCCGAGGTGGCGGGGCACACCATCACCGCCCGCATCCTCACCCAGGAGGAGATCGACAGCGAAAGCGCCCATGCGCCCGCAGTGGAGCGGGACAGCTCCATGCAGCTCAACCCGAAGTACACCTTCGACACCTTTGTCGTGGGCAACAACAACCGCTTCGCCCACGCAGCGGCGCTGGCGGTGGCGGAGGCCCCGGCGGAGGCCTACAATCCGCTGTTCATCTATGGCGGCTCCGGTTTGGGCAAGACCCATCTGATGCACGCCATCGGTCACTATGTACAGCAGCAGTACCGGGACAAGCGGCTGCTGTACATCACCAGCGAGACCTTCACCAACGAGCTGATCTCCGCCATTCAGCAGAACCGCAACACCGAGTTCCGCAACCGCTTCCGCAGCGTGGACATCCTGATGGTGGACGACATTCAGTTCATCGCCGGGCGGGACAGCACCCAGGAGGAGTTCTTCCACACCTTCAATACCCTGCACGAGGCCCGCAAGCAGATCATCCTGACCAGCGACAAGCCGCCCCAGGACATCGCCCGGCTGGAGGAGCGCCTCAAGAGCCGCTTCGCCTGGGGCCTGACCGCCGACATCTCCAAGCCCGACATCGAGACCAGGATCGCCATCCTCCGGGAGAAGGCCCGGCAGGAGCATGTGTCCATCCCCGACGAGGTCATGGAGCAGATCGCTGACAACGTGGACACCAACATCCGTGAGCTGGAGGGCTGCTTCAACCGTCTGGTCGCCTACGCCAAGCTGGTCAATCAGCCCATCACCATGGAGCTGACCATGGCGGCCCTCAAGGATGTGCTGGAGAAGAAGGCGCACCGCACCATCACCGCCGACATCATCATGCAGACGGTCTGCGACTTCTACAACCTGCGGATGGAGGAGCTGACCGGCTCCTCCCGGCGCCGGGAGATCACCGTGCCCCGCCAGATCGCCATGTACCTCATCCGCGAGATGACCGAGCTGAGCCTGCCCCAGATCGGCACCTGCTTCGGCGGCAAGGATCACTCCACCGTGCTGCACTCCTGCAACACGGTCGCCAACAACATGAAGAGCTCCGCCGACCTCAACCGCCAGGTGAACGACATCCGTCAGCTGGTGGTGGACGGCTGAATCGAAGGCAGCAAGCCATCGCGCCGAATGAAAAGCCGCCCCGCTTTCCCTTCCGGGAGAGCAGGGCGGTTTTCCTGTGGCGTAAAGAGGAGGAGGTCTATTGGCTCAGAGCAGCAGCATCAGTGCCATCAGCGCGATGCCACAGATCGCCGCGCCGATGTGTCCGTAGGTCAGCTCCCGCTCCGGGTCAGTCAGATTGGTCAGCACATGGCTGACGATGCCCGCCGCCACGCCCAGCGCCAGGCTGTTCAGCAGCAGCGCGGCGAGCACCGTCACCAGGAAGGCGGCGGCGTTCCGGCCCTCGCCGATGCCGCGCTTCAGCGCCCCCGCGATCAGGCACAGGCCCGCAATCGCCATCACGCTGTCCGCCACGATGAAGCTGGACTCGGTAAACAGCTGCATGGAGGTGCCGTAGTGACCGTAGAGGTTGAACTGAATGTCATAGGAAGAGGTGGTGGAGAACACAAAGGGCACCACCCACACAAACGCGGACACCAGGAAGCCCAGCGCCGCCACCACCGCCGAGAGGCCGGAGCGGGCGCCGTCCCGCCGGGCGGCGGCGTTGAGGGGCGTCACCGCCAGCGCGGACACGCCGCAGATGGGCGCCAGCACGTTGGCGCCGGCATTGACCAGCATGGTCAGCCCCGCCTGCTTCTCCTCCTCGTCCCGGGTCATGGCGTCCACCGTGGCGATGTTCGCAAAGAGGAAGGTCAGCACGCCGGTGCCAAACAGCATCAGCACGCTGCCGCCCGCCTCCGTGTAGGCGGAGAAGTCGAAGCCTCTGGTGAACACCTCGCCCAGGTTCAGGCTGCGCAGGATGGCCTCCAGATGGAGGTGCTGGGCGTCCTCGCTGCCCACCATCCACAGGCGTCCCCACAGGGGATCCAGGTTGAAGTTCAGCTTGCCGCGCTTCATCTCCACGACCACCTGCAGCAGCATCAGCAGGAAGTACACCACCGTGCCGATCATCAGGGCATGGAACACGGGGCGGCGGGTTCTGCGCAGCAGCAGGAAGGCCGCAAAGGCCGCCAGCACACCCAGCAGACAGGCCTGCAGCAGCGGATAGAAGCTGTCCGCCTTGTAGCCCAGGCTGTTGTAGGTGGCGAAGTCAAACAGGCGGAAGGTCTGCACCGCAGCCTGCTGATCCTCCATGCGGGTGATGAGGGTGCCGGTGCCATAGTTGACCACCGCCGAATCCCCCAGGCTGACCAGACCCGTCAGCTGCATGGCGACAAACACCACCAGCAGCCCCAGGGCCACGGGCGCCGCCTGCCGCACGGGGCGGGGAATCGCCTTCAGCACGGCGCGCCGGAGCGTGGGCACCGCCGCGATCACCGTGTACACGACGGAGGACACGAGGCATACCGCCAGCAGGTTCTGCCAGGTGAGCCCCGTGCCGATGCCCAGGGTGGAGATCATGACGGTGGACAGGCCCAGCGACGGAATCTGCGCCAGCGGCAGCCGGGCGATCAGGCCGATGGCGAGCGATCCGGCAAAGGCCAGCAGCATGGACAGGAAATACTGCCGGGCGATGATCTCGCCGTTCGCGGCAATCTCCGTGATGGATGCCGTGCCGACGGGGCCGGATATGAGCATGGCGGTGATGAGCTGCAGGTTCATGAAGATGCCGCACACGCACAGGATGCAGGTCAGCAGCCCGCCCATTACCTCCCGGGAGGTGGTGGAGCCGCGATCCACATGGTGGAAAAACCGGTTCAGGGGCGAGGCGGCCCGGCGGGCCTGCTTCCGCTCCAGCTTCTGTGCCTTCTGCGCCCTCCGGGACGCCCTGGCTTCGGACATAGTCGTTCCCTCCGCGATCTGGTGTGATAGTCGTACAGCGGGGACTGCCGGCTCCCGCGCCGGCAGCCCTCACGGAAGGAGGACGGGCTTGTCCCGTCCTCCGGAGCGGTGGCTTCCGCCGGGCTCACTCGACGGTCGCCGTGGTGGTCTGTCCCTGCGCAGCATCCAGCCGGCCCTCGGCCTGGCCCGCCGTGGCGGTGGGCATGCCCATCACCGCAGGATCCTTCCACAGGGAGGTGGTGGTGACGGTGAAGCTCTCATAGTCGGGCGCCTCGGCGGTCAG
>JAEDKS010000088.1 GCA_016295665.1 Clostridia bacterium | reverse complement strand
ATCCTCCACGGGCAGCTCCACCTCGACGGGGGGCGCGGGAGGCATGGTCACCGGCACCTCCTCGTCCTCAAACAGACGCTGATGCACCGGGCGCTCCCCGGGCTGCTCCGCCTTCTCCACGGGCTTTTCGGCGGGCTTCTCCTCGGGTCTGCCCAGCATGTCGGGCAGGTCAAAGGGGGACTTGCCCACGTTGGCCTGCGCGGTGTCCACATGGACGCGGACGCTCCGCACCGCCAGTCCGGTGCAGGCGGTGATGTACTGCTTCACCTGCTTCTGCAGCGCGTCCACCACCAGCGGGATACTCACGCTGCTGCCCAGGGAAATGCGCAGGTCGATGACGAGCCCGTCTCGCTGGCTCTCCAGGTGCAGGGCGGACAGCTGCAGCTCCCCATGGGTCTCCACGCACTTCTGCACCAGGCCCTCGATGGCCTTGATGGAGATGGTCAGCTCGCCGTTGTCCGTTTCCTGGCACACGTTGCCATGGGGGGCTCTCCGGCGCAGCAGCAGGCTCACCTGGCTCACCGCCAGCACCAGCAGCACCGCCAGACCCACGACCTTCGCCGCGATGGCCCGGGGCGACCCGGAGGTCAGCACGCGCTGGACATACGCCACCACGGACTCACCCAGAAAGCCCTCCGTCACAATGACCGCCGCCAGCGCGATGAGCAGCAGTGCCGTCACCGCCGCAGCCAGTCTGTCCCAAATGCGGATCTTCATCCGTATCGCCTCCTTCTGCCTGAAGGTCTCCTCCGCCGCCCCGCGCCCGGGAGCGCACCGCACCGACGGTACGCGAAGCAGACGGCATCATCTGCCGTCCGCATGGCGCGGGCCCGGAGGCCCTCCGGCCGCTCTCGCTCATTCCTGCGCGGGCGCTTCCTCTGCGGCTTCCGCCGTCTTGGCAGCCTTGTCCTCCGCCCCGTCGTTCACCTCGGCAGGCTTGTCCTCCAGCTTCACGGGCTCCTCGCCAGGCGCCACGGCATGCTTCATGCCGGCGGAGATGGCGTCGTTCTCCTTCTCGAAGCTGACGCCCTGCACATGCACGTCCACCCGCACCACATGGAGGCCGGTCATGGCCTCGATGGCCTTGCGGACGCCCTCCTGGGCCTCGGAGGCCACCTTCTGCATGGGCTGACCATACTCGATGGTGACATACAGGTCGCAGCTGACCTCCTCGGTGCCGACCTCGACCTTCACGCCCTTGGTGATGTTCTTGTTCTTGCCGAGGATGCCGCCGGACACGTTGCACATACCGGCGATGCCCTCCACCTCCGCCGCAGCGAGACCGGCGATGATGGCGACGACCTCGGTGGCATAGGTGATGGTGCTGCTCTGCTCCATGGATTCCTCCTCCACGGTCTTGGGCAGATTATCCTTTTCCTTCTTGGCCATAATGCTCCTCCTGTCCGCCGCAGAAAGCGCGGCAGTCCGAATCGAAACCATATAAAGCAAGGGGCAAAAACCTGCTTGCCGTTATAGTATAGCAGATTTTTGCCCGCTTGACAACAAGGGATGATGAAATTGCGCCCTTCCCCTGGAAAAACGGCTTATTCCCCGTCCTTCTCCGGCACGATGGCGATGTGCAGCTCGTCCAGCTGCTTCTGCTCCACGGTGGAGGGGGCGCCCATCATCAGATCCTGCGCGCTCTTGTTCATCGGGAACGGGATGACCTCGCGGATGGAGTCCTCGCCCGCCAGCAGCATGACCATGCGGTCCACGCCGGGCGCGATACCCGCGTGCGGCGGCGCGCCATAGCAGAAGGCGTTGTACATGGCGGGGAACTTCTTCTTGACGTCCTCCTCGCCCAAGCGCACCAGCTGGAAGGCCTCCAGCATGATCTCCGGGTCATGGTTACGAACCGCGCCGGAGGACAGCTCCACGCCGTTGCACACCAGATCGTACTGGAAGGCGGTGATGCTCAGGGGGTCGATGCGCCCCTCCGCCGCGTCGCGCAGCACCTCCAGTCCGCCGTTGGGCATGGAGAAGGGGTTGTGGCAGAACTCCAGCTCGCCGCTCTCCTCGCCGATCTCGTACATGGGGAAGTCCACAATCCAGCAGAACTCGTACTTCTCCACATCCATATGGTTCGGGCACAAGGCGCCCAGCTGCTTCACCAGCACGCCGGCGGTCTTTTGGGCCGCGCCCTTCCTGCCGCAGGACAGGGCCACGAAGGTGTTGGGCTTCAGCGCCAGCTTCTCCACCACCGTCTCCTGCAGCGGCTTGACGAACTTGGCGATACCGCCGGAGATCTCGCCCTTCTCGTCCAGCTTGAACCAGTAGGGCTTGCTGCCGGACACAACCTCCACGTCCGCCATCAGCTTGTCGATCTGCTTGCGGGTGGCGGTCATGTCGGTGACGACCACAGCCTTGACCACGTTCCCCTCGAAGGGGCCGAAGCCGCAGCCGCCCAGCAGCTCCGTCACGTCCTCGACGGTCAGGTCGATGCGCAGGTCGGGCTTGTCGCTGCCGTACTTCTCCATGGCCTCCAGATACGGAATGCGCTTGAAGGGCGCGGTGGAGGCGGTGTTGTACTTGCCGTACTTCGCGAAGATGGGCGGCAGCACGTCCTCGAGCACCGCGAACACGTCCTCCTGGGAGGCGAAGGCCATTTCCATGTCCAGCTGATAGAACTCGCCGGGACTGCGGTCGCCGCGGGCGTCCTCGTCGCGGAAGCAGGGGGCGATCTGGAAGTAGCGGTCGAAGCCGGAGGTCATCAGCAGCTGCTTGAACTGCTGGGGGGCCTGGGGCAGGGCGTAGAACATGCCGGGATGCTTGCGGGCCGGCACCAGGTAGTCGCGGGCGCCCTCGGGCGAGGACGCGGTCAGGATGGGCGTGGTGATCTCCAGGAAGCCATGCTCGTTCATGGCCTGCCGCAGGGCGGACACCACGTTGCAGCGCATGATGATGTTCTGCTTGACCTCCGGGTTGCGCAGGTCGAGGTAGCGGTACTTCAGGCGGATGGCCTCGTCGGCCTCCCGGCTGCGGTTGACCTGGAAGGGCAGCGCATTGTAGCGGCAGCGGCCCAGCACCTCGATCCTCTCAGGCACCACCTCAATGTCGCCGGTGGGGAGCTTGGGGTTCTTGCTGGCGCGCTCGCGCACCACGCCCTCCACGGCGATGACGCTCTCCTTGTTCAGGTCGTGGATGATCTGCATCATGTCCTCGGACTCGATGACGGCCTGCGTGGTGCCGTAGAAGTCGCGGAGAATGACGAAGGCCAGATTGCCGCTGACCTCGCGCACATTCTCCATCCAGCCGCAGATGCGCACGGTCTTGCCGCAGTCGCTGAGCCGCAGCTCGCCGCAGGTATGGGTACGGTTCTGCATCATGGGGAAGCAGCTCCTTTCGTTTCCTGTCAATCTATTGTCTGTCCGTTGTCCTTCGCTTGCCGGGGAATGCGGGTGTAGCATTCCTCGTCGTCCTGGCTGCAAATGTACGCGCCGTTCTTCAGCATGACGCGCAGGGAGGCGGGGTTGTCCCTGCGGCAGGAGAGCCAGATCTCCTCCTCCGGGATCAGCTTCCATGCCTCCTCCGCCGCCAGCGCCAGGCCCCGGGTGGCGTAGCCCTTGCCCCGCTCGCCCTCCCGGACGGCGTAGCCGATGTGTCCGCCCCGCACCCGCAGCCGGTCGTTGAGGTGGTGGCGCACCCTGAACAGCGCCACGGCCCGTTCGTCATCCCACAGCAGGTACCAGGTTTCCGGCACGTGCTCCGGGCGCAGCCCCTCGCCCCGGGCGTTCGCCATGCACAGCGGGATGCCCTCCGCCACGAACTGCTCGTAGGGCATGTCATGGAACTGGTTGTAAACGCCGTTCTCCGGCACCAGCTCCTGTAGGCAGGCGTATTCCTCCCGGGCGTCCTCCGGGTTCATCTCCTTCAGCCGCAGCATGGCTTACGCCTCCAGCATGGCCCGGGCCGCCTGCGGGGCCTCACTGACGGGCACGGTCTGCTCCTCGCGGGTCGCCATGTTCTTCAGCTTCACCACGCCCTGGGCCACCTCGTCGTCGCCGAGGGTGGCGGTCAGGGCCGCGCCGGTCTTGCCGGCGTACTTGAACTGCGCCTTCAGGCTCCGGGCACAGTGATCCATGTCGGCCCGCAGGCCCGCGCAGCGCAGCTGCTGCACCAGCGAGAAGGCGGGGCCGTCGTTCTGGCCCATGTAGGTCACGAACACATCGTAGAGCCGGGGCTCGGGAATGACAATGCCCTCCCCGTCCAGCAGCATCAGCACGCGCTCGATGCCCATGCCGAAGCCCACCCCCGGCAGGGAGGGGCCGCCCAGCTCCTCCACCAGCTTGTCATAGCGCCCGCCGCCGCAGACGGTCAGGTTGCCGTCCTTGGTCGTGGTGATCAGCTCGAACACGGTCTTGGTGTAGTAGTCCAGACCGCGGACGATGCGGCTGTCAATCCGGTACGGGATGCCGGTCAGGGACAGGTACTTCTGCAGCTGGGCGAAGTGCTCGCGGCACTCATCGCACAGCACGTCCAGCATGCTGGGGGCATCCTTGACCTGCTCCTGGCACTTCTTCTCCTTGCAGTCCAGCACGCGCAGGGGGTTGCGCTCAAAGCGGCCCTTGCAGGTGTCGCACATGCAGCCGATGCGCTCGCCCAGATACTGCCTGAGCAGCTGGTGATACGCGGGGCGGCACCTGGGGCAGCCGATGGAGTTGATGTTCACGCTCAGGTTCTTCACGCCCAGCCCGCCCAGCAGCCGGTAGGCCAGCATGATGAGCTCCGCGTCCACGCTGGCGTCCTTTGCGCCGAAGCACTCCAGACCGAACTGGTGGTGCTCGCGGAGACGTCCGCTCTGGGGGTTCTCATAGCGGAAGATGGGGGCGTTGAGGTAGTACATTTTGCAGGGCATGGGATCGTTGAACGCGCCGCTCTCCACGAAGCTGCGCACCGCGCCGGCGGTGCCCTCCGGCTTGAGGGTGATGGAGCGGTCGCCCTTGTCCTTGAAGGTGTACATTTCCTTCTGCACGATGTCGGTGGTGTCGCCCACGCCGCGCAGGAACAGCTCAGTGTGCTCAAACACGGGGGTGCGCACCTCGCGGTAGCCGGCTTCCGCCGCGGCCTGGCGCATTCTGGCCTCCACATACTGCCAGCGGTAGCTGTCCGTGGGCAGCACGTCGCGGGTACCCTTGGGAGCCTGGGTCAGCATATCAGTTTCCTCCTCCTCGGGCTGCACGGGAACAGAAAAGCCCCATACAGCAAACGTCTCTGCATGGGGCGAATCAGCTTCGCGGTGCCACCCTGCTTCGCGGACGATATGCGTCCGCCTCAATCCTGCCTCTGTAACGGGAGGCGCACGTCCGGCTTTCGCCGGAGAGCTCCGGGGTGTCTCCGCGCCATGCCGCCTGGAAGCTCGCAGCCAAGGCTTCCTCTCTGTCAGGCGTCGGGAGCGCGCTCTTCCCATCATCGCCGATTTCCATCTGCTATTGTAGCATTCTTTGCGCAGATTGTCAAATGGCAGGGAAAATTTTCTGCTTGGCAACCGTGGCCGGGCCCTGCGCGTCTAATGGATGGTGTCCCGAATTCTTTCCGAGAGGTGTCAACCTTGCTTCGTCTGCTGATTCTGCTGTCCATGCTGCTGGTGCCGCTCGCCGCCCCGGCGGAGGCGCCGGTCGTCCTCTGCCCCGATGCTTCGCCTGAGGCATTTCCCACGCCCCTGGCCCGGGTGCGCCTGGCGGGGCTCCCCGTGGAGGACGAGGACTTTCTCACCGCGCTCCGGGCACATTTCACCCTGCTGCCCGGATTTGACCGGGTGGAGCGGGTGGACGACTTCTTTCTGTCCGCCTGGGCCACGGGCTGCAGCGCCGCCGGCGGCTATGACCCCCGTCTGCGCTATGAGCCGTCGGTCTCCTTCCCCATCCGTGACCCGCTGCTGCAGCAGCTGTGGGATGAATGTGCCGCCTTTCTCGGTGCGCTGGGTCTGACGCCCACCCCCGGCGCGGGGTACATCGCCTATATGGCCTCCGATGGTCCCCGGCCCGCTCCCCATGCCGCTCCCACGCCGGACAGCACCTGCATCCGGGTGCTGATGCCGCTGCTGCTGGACGGTCTGTCCACGGAGTATGCCAATCAGCTTGTGCCCCGGGACACCCAGCCCGAGGGGCCCCGGGGTGTGCCCCACATACTGGACTACCCCTGGGCGGCCTTTGAGTTCGACCCACAGGGTCGGCTGCGCCACGCAGCGCTGTCCCCGCTGCGCATCGCGGAGCGGACGACGCTGTCCGGCACGCCCATCTCCCGGGAGCAGGCCGTGGAAAGCGCTCTGGCCTGGTGGCTCGGGGATGCGGGCACCGCGCCGCGCCTGCCCGATGAGGCCCGCGAGGTGCGGGTACTGTGGGCGCTGCCCATGTGGATGCCCAACTGGGCCAACGAGTGCCTGCCGGGCTGGTGCGTGCGACTGGAGCTGTACAACCGGGAGCAGGGCACGTTCGTCGCCGCCCTCGACACCTGTGTGGACGCCGTGACCGGGCGCGTCGCCCAGCCCGGCACCGACTGACCGAAAGGAGCCAGACCATGAAAGCCGGACAAAAACTGCTTCTGAAAGCCCTGCTCGCCCTGATGGCCCTGCTGCTGCCCGTGTGCGCACAGGCTGATTCGCTGGTCATCGCCGGGCCCCTTGACCCCGCACGGGCCCGCGCCTACACCGCGGAGCACCCGGACACGACCATCACCTGCACCGGTGAGTACTTCTTCTCCGCCGCGCAGCTCATCAGCGCCATGCTCTTTGGCGAGACCGACTTTGACATCATGGTGCTCTGGTCCGCCAATCAGGACACCGACAGTCTGATGGACAAGCACTACTGCGCCCCGCTGGACGGCTCCGAAGCGCTGGGGAAAGCGGTCGCAGCCATGTATCCCGCCGTGTCCGCCGCCGTGACCCGGGACGGGCACCTGTGGGCACTGCCGCTTTCGGTGTCATGGACGGGCATGGCCTGCGACGAAGCCGCCTTCGCTCGGGCAGGGCTCCCGGTGCCCCGGAGCTGGGCGGACATCGCGGCGCTCATCAACGGCTGGCCCGACCAGCCCGACGAGGTGCGGGATGCCTGGCAGGTGGCGGAGCTGGTGGAGGACTATCCGCGCTGGTTCCTGCTGCGCATGACCGAGTCCTATGTGCGCTACCTGCAGCTGACCGGCGCGCCCCTGCGCTTCGATACGCCGGTGTACCGGGAGCTGATGGTGCTGCAGTCCACGCTGACAGACGCGCTGAACAACGACCCGACCGCGCTGGAGCTGCCCGCGCTGCTGAGCGGCGGTCTGGATGTGGCGGAGCTGCCGGAGCGCATACCCCTGCCGCTGACCATCGACGGCACGGAGGTGTGGAGCGGAGCGCTGTACCTGGCCTTCATCAACCCCTACTCCCCGCACCGGGACGCGGCCCTCGACTTCCTGACCTGGCTGAGCGCCCATCCCTCGGAGACCGCCGCCCGGCAGCTGTATCCGGCCTTCACCGAGCCGCTGGAGGCACCGGACTACGCGGCCCGTCTCGCCGAATGGGAAGCTGCGGGCGCCGCCCTGTCCGATGCTCTCGCCGCCTGTCCCCCGGAGGAGCGCCGCGCCCGTCAGGAGGCGCTGGACGCGCATCTGCTGACCCGCCCCGCGCTGGAGGCCCGGCGCTACCTGATTTCCCCGGCGCAGGTCAGCGCATGGCACGACATCATGGCCCGCATGCCCCTTCCCGGCCCCTCCCTGCTCGACCTGAACGAGGATCTGTTCACCACCCTGCAGTTCCGCTATCTGGATGGTGAACTGTCCCTGGAGGGCTATGTGCGGGAGATGGACAGCATGGGCCGGACGATCGAAGCGGAGCAGGGAGAGTAACGCGAAACAGGACGGCCCCCCGCAGGGAACCGTCCTGTTGCACGTTTTCACGCGACCAGCAAGCCGGAGCTTACTTGATCTCGCACTCGGCGCCGACTTCCTTGAACTGAGCGACGATCTTCTCGGCCTCTTCCTTGGAAACGGCTTCCTTGATGGTCTTGGGCGCGCCCTCGACGATCTCCTTGGCTTCCTTCAGGCCCAGGCCGGAAACGACCTCGCGCACAACCTTGATGACCTTGATCTTCTGAGCGGGATCAACAGCCTTCAGGACGACGTCGAACTCGGTCTTCTCCTCCTCAGCGGGAGCAGCAGCGGCAGCACCGCCAGCCACCACAGCCACGGGGGCAGCAGCGGACACGCCAAACTTCTCTTCCATGGCCTTCACCAGATCGGCCAGCTCCAGCACCGTCATAGACTCAACGGCAGCAATGATCTCTTCCTTGGTCATTGTATTCAGCCTCCTGTTTTCACAAATTTCGTTGTTGATGTCCCGGCCAGACGCCGGGCGTTCAGGCCGCCTTCAGCGAAGCGCTCAGGCCGCGGCCCATGCCTGGGATGCGGGGATTACTCCTCGCCGGCCTGCTTCTTGCGGAAGGCCTCGACCACACGCACGAAGTTGCCGATGGTGGCGGACATGCTGCCCACCAAGCGGGCCAGCAGGACCTCGCGGCTGGGCATGGTCGCCAGCTGCTTGACGGTGGCAACGTCCACCGCCTTGCCCTCCAGGATACCGCCGGTGATCTTCAGGGACTCGAGCTTGTTCTTCTCGATGTACTCGTTGATGATCTTGGGGGCGGTCACAGCGTCCTTCATGCCGAACACGAAGGCATTGGGGCCGTTCAGCAGGTCATCCAGACCCGTGATGCCCTGCTGCTCCAGCGCCAGCTTGACCAGACGGTTCTTCAGCACGCAGTAGGCCACGTCGTTCTCACGGCACTGCTTGCGCAGGGCAGTCACCTGCTCCACGGTCAGACCGGAGTAGCTGCAGATCACCACGGACTGGGCATTCTTCAGCTTCTCAACGATGTCAGCGACAACCTGCTCCTTGAGTTCACGATTCTTGCTCATTGCTCTTTGCACCTCCTTAACGGTTTGGGAGTAAAAGAAAACCCTTACGCAGGCGCAAGGGAAAGAGCATATCTCTATCCATCACACCTCGGCAGGCGGAGCACGCTCCATTAAATCCTTGCGGATACCGGCTGTCTACGGCACAGGCTTCTTTGAAACCTCAGATATTATAGCACGTTCGGTTGCCCGTGTCAAGGGGTTCCCCGGCGTTTTTTCGCTTTTCCGCGCATCCGGAAGGCGGCGCCGTACGGAAAAGCGGCGCTTCTCCGGCTTTTTTCCACAAATTTCGCCCAACGCCTTGACATCCCTCCGGCTTTGTATTATTCTTGTATGCAAAGTGCAAACAATGTGCACTCGCCCCGGCGGCACCTTGTTGGGCACTTTGCTGATTGAAAGGGGTTGTCTGTTTTGTCCCAAATCACCTTCCAGCCCATGGTGGAGAGCCGCCCCATCCGCGACATCGCCTATGAGGTGCTCAAGCACGCCATCATCACCGGCGAGATTCCCGCAGGCGAGCGCATCGTGGAAACCGACTACGCCGAGCGCCTGCACATCAGCCGCACCCCCCTGCGCGAGGCCCTGCGGAAGCTGGAGCG
>JAEDKS010000001.1 GCA_016295665.1 Clostridia bacterium | reverse complement strand
CGCCGGGGACTGACTCCCGTTCTCTGTACGATATTCCCCGTCACATAACCGGCACGCTTTCCGAGTGGAAGCCGTGCCGGTCTTTTGGTGTCTGTATCTTGTTCCGTGCCTTGCCTCAGTTGCCGCATTCGATGCTGATGGTGTTGAACAACCCCAGCAGATCCTCCACCTGCAGCTTCTCCTTCTCCTCGCCGGATTTGTCCAGCACCACCTGACCCTGGTGCATCATCAGCAGGCGATCACCGTAGGTGACGGCATGGCGCAGGTTGTGGGTGACCATCAGCGTGGTCAGGTGCTTCTCGTGCACCACCCTGTCGGTCAGCTCCATGACGATTTCAGCGGTTTTGGGATCCAGAGCGGCGGTATGCTCGTCGAGAATCAGGAAGTCGATGGGCGTCATGGTTGCCATCAGCAGCGCCAGCGTCTGTCTCTGTCCGCCGGAGAGAGCGCCGACCTGCACCCCCAGCTTGTCCTCCAGCCCCAGCCCCAGCGGCGCCAGCATGTCCCGGTAGGCGCCGATACGGCGCTTGTTGGTGCCGGGCAGCAGACCGTAGGCGCGGCCCTTGTTGTCCGCCATCGCCAGATTCTCCAGAATGGTCATGCTCGCACAGGTGCCCATGGCGGGGTTCTGATAGACGCGGCCCATGCGGGCATAGCGCCTGAACTCCTTCATCCGGGTGATTTCCCTGCCGCCCAGACAAACGGTGCCGTCCTCCACGGGAATCGTACCGCAGAGAATGTTCAGCATGCTCGTCTTGCCGGAGCCGTTGCTGCCCACCACGGTGACGAAGCTCCCCTTCTCCACCTCAAGGCTGAAGTCCCGGAACAGCAGCGTCTCATGCACCGTGCCGGGGTTATAAATCTTGGTGATGTGATTGAGCTGCATCGCTGCTTCAGGCATGGATACGCACCTTCTTTCTGCGAACATTGCCCGCCACCAGAATCAACAGGAACAGCACCGCCGTAATCAGGCGCATGTCCGACGCCTCCAGGCCCAGGGAGATGGCGATGGACACGCAGGCGCGGTACAGAATCGCGCCGATAACCACCATGGTGGTGCTCCGCAGATGCCGGGCGTTCCGGAACAGGTTGGTACCGATGATCACGGACGCAAGACCGATGACCATGGTGCCCGTGCCCATGGAGATGTCGAAGAAGCGCTGCTGCTGACACATCACCGCGCCCGCCAGCGCCACCAGCGCGTTGGCGATCATCAGGCCGATGATCTTCACCGTGCCCTGATCCTTCGCCAGCGTGGTGACCACCGCCGCGTTATCGCCCGCGGCCCGCAGCAGATAGCCCGCCTTGGTGCGCAGGAACAGGTCAAGCAGCAGCTTGGCGATCAGCAGGATGAGCAGAATCACCAGGATATTGATATAGGGCGAAATCCACGCGGGCAGCGATTTGGTGAAGCTGTTCTTGAACAGCGTCTCCACACTGAAAATAGGAAGATTGGCCTTGCCCGCGATGCGCAGGTTGATGGAATACAGCCCGGTCATGGTGATGATGCCGCTGAGCAGGTCGCGCACATGGCACTTGACATGGATCAGGCCGGTCACCAGTCCCGCCAGCGCCCCGCAGAGCGCGCCGCACAGGAGCGTCAGCGCTGGCGGAACACCCTGCAGCGTCAGCGTCGCGGAGACGGCTGCGCCCAGCGGAAAGGAGCCGTCCACCGTCAGATCCGGAAAATCCAGAATCCGGTAGGTAATCAGCAGCCCCAGCGACAGGATACCATAGATCAGGCCCTGCTCCAGGATGCCCGGCACCAGCCCGGGAAGCATTTGGAAATACGCAAGCACGGCGCTCATAGCACAATCTGCCCTTTCTCCTTGGAATCGGGATGAAACAGGAAATGCCGTCCGGCTCCTGAAGGGGTGGAGCCGGACAGCCTGGAAAGCGATGACGTCTTACTCGGCGTCGGCGGTCACGAACTCGGTGCTGTCCGTGAACTCAGCGGGCAGGGTGATGCCGAACTCCGCCATGGAGGCTTCGTTGGCATACAGGAACGCATCCGCGAAGGTCTCGAAGGCGATGGTCTGCGCATCCTCACCGTTCAGCACCCGGGCCGCCATGGCGCCGGTCTGCTTGCCCAGCAGCACATAGTCGATGCCAGCGGCTGCCACGCAGCCGTTCTTCACCTGCTCGATTTCGCTGCCAAACACGGGCTTGCCGGCCTCACGGCTCTTTTCCAGCACCAGCTCCAGGCCGCTCACCACGGTGTTGTCGGTCAGGTTGGTGGTGCAGTCCACCTGCGGCAGCAGCGCGTCCAGCGCCAGCGCCAGCTCGGAGATGTCGGCGATACCCTTGTCCACGATTTCCAGACCATAGTCGGCAGCCAGCGCCTTGTAGGTCGCCAGGGTGGAGTCGGAGTTGGTCTCGCTGGTGGTGTGCAGGATGCCGACGGTCTTAGCCTCGGGCATCATGGCATGGATCAGGGCCAGCTGCGCCGCCACGGGCAGCTCGTCGCTGGTGCCGGTCACATTACCGATGCCCAGCTTGTCCTCGGTCGCCAGGTCAGAGGCGATGGGGTCGGACACGGCGGAGTAGATCACGGGGATGCCGGTGCCGTCGCAGGCGTTGAAGGCAGCCTGCGCAGAGGGCGTCGCGATGGCACAGATCAGGTCGCAGGTGGCGATCATGCTCTCGGCAATCAGCGTGCAGTCAGCCACGCTGCCCTGCGCGTTCTGATACACATAGGTCACATTGACGCCCTCGACGAAGCCCGCCTCCGCCAGACCGGCGACGAAGCCCTCGCGGCAGTTGTCCAGGGACGGATGATCGGCAAACTGGATGATGCCGATGGTGTAGGTCTTGCCTTCCTCAGCGGAAGCGACAGCACACACGGACAGGAGCATTGCCAGGGCCAGGACCAGGGATACCAGCTTCTTGATGTTCATCATGGAAACCCATCCTTTCTTTGTTGCCGGACGCTGCCGGTTCAATCCTTTGGTTTGGTATAAAAAACGCCCCAGCTCAGAGGTCATTCCTCTGAACTGAGGCGGTATACCCGCGGTGCCACTCAGCTTCGCTCCCCTTCCGGGAAGCAATCTCTATCGCATACACATGATATGCGTCGCCGGATAACGGGTGCGATGCCCGTTTCCTCCTACCAGGCAGGCCCTTCGGAGGAACCCTCAGGAGGCCATTCGCTCCGGACACACGCGCCGCCGTCCCACTCTCAGCGACTCCCTTTGCCGTGCTCTTCCGAAGGTACTCCTCTCCCTCACAGGTTTCTGTTCAGTTGACGCCTTTATTATACTGCACTTTTCGCGCATGTCAAGCGGAAAAATTGTTTTTCGATTGTTTTTCTGGTTTGTTCACGTCCCATTATTCCCAAATCTACATTAGATTGCACAATGGAAAGCCCTTGCTTTTTCATGGGCGGAGTGCTATCATGTTGGACGCAAATCCACACAGAAGGAGCCGTGTGACCATGGACAAGACCTTCCACGCAGGCAACCGGCAGCGCCTTTATGCGCTGATGAAGCCTGCTTCCCTGCTGGTGCTCTTCTCCGGCGAGGAGATCCGCAAAACTAACGATGAGTACTATCCCTTCTACGCCGACCGCAGCTTTGTGTACCTGACCGGCATTTCCAGCAAGGAGGCAGTGCTGCTGGCCCTCAAGGATGCGGACGGCAGCGTCCGAGAGCGGCTGTACATTCAGCGCCCCGACGCGATGGCGGAGCGCTGGACCGGGCGCCGCATCAAGCCGCAGGAAGCCGAGGCGCTGTCCGGCATCAGCGATGTGCGGTATGTGGATCAGTACCCCGATGAGCTCCATCGCTTCGCGGCGCTGAGCCACGTGGCGCACCTGTACCTTGACCTGTACCGCGCCAGCAGCCGCGATCTGGACAGGCCGGCCCACCGCCTGCTCCGCCTGGCGCAGCGGGAGTACCCCTTCCTGACCATCGAGAACGCCAATGCGCTCATCCGTCAGCTGCGGCTCATCAAGCAGCCCTGCGAGCTGGAGGCCATGCGCAAGGCGGAGACCATCACCCGGGACGGCATCCTGGCGATGATGCGCGCCTCCCGTCCCGGCATGTACGAGTACCAGTACAAGGCGGAGTTTGACCGCGCCATCGGGCAGTACGGCCCGCAGGGCCCCGCCTTCCCCTCCATCATCAGCGCCGGAAGGAACAACTTCTGCATCCACTACTACGCCTACGAGGGGCAGGCGCTGGACGGGGACATGGTGCTCAACGACGTGGGCGGTCAGTGGGACAACGTGATGACGGACGTCTCCCGGGGCTGGCCCTGCAACGGACGCTACAGCGAGCGGCAGAAGCTGCTGTTCGACTGCGCGCTCCAGACCAGCAATCACATGTTTTCCATCGTGAAGCCCGGCATGCGGATGGCGGATGTGGATGCCATCAACCGCAGCTACAACGCGCAGTTGCTGGTGGATGCGGGCGTGCTGAAGGATGTGCGCGAGATCGACCGGCTGATGTGGCACGGCGGCGCCCACCATGTGGGCTATGACGTCCACGACGTGGTCGCCACGCCGGAGGTCATCGCGCCCGGCATGGTGTTCTGCGTGGACGTGGGCATCTATCACGAGGAGTGGGGCATCGGCTTCCGCCTGGAGGACAACTGCCTGGTGACGGAGGACGGCTGCGAGAACCTGTCCCGGGACATCCCCCGCACCACCGAGGACATCGAGGCCGTGATGGCACATCAGGTGTTCTGATGATGTCAAAAAAGACCGAAGTCTTGTATGCACGTAACAGACTTCGGTCTTTTTCTGTGTTTACTTCACCTTGACGCCGTTGACCTCGATCTCGCCATCCACCAGGATGCAGATGTAGTACCGTCCGTCGATGAACTTCGTTTCGATCAGGCTGCTGTGCTCCGGATCCACCTTGATGGACACGTTGGGGGTGTCCACCTTGAACTGCTTGGGGGTGATCATGTTCACCGCCGGCAGCGCGGTGCGCTCACCGAAGGTCTCCGTGTAGCGCTCCTCAAAGGCCTCGGCCTTCTCCTCGGACACGCCGCTGTCCAGCAGCACCTGCTTCACCTCGCGGCGGGACAGGCTCAGGGGCTCGGCGGTCTTGTCCGCCTTCTGCTGCTCAATCAGCTCGCTGATGGCCTCATGGACGTTCTGCACCACCGACAGGCTGCACTCCTCCGCCAGGGATTCCTGCATGATGGCCTGGAAGGTCTCCTTCTGCTCCTGCGCCGTCATCTGCACGGACGCGCCCAGCACCTGCTCCACAAAGGCATCGTGCTGGTTGCCCGCGTCCCGGGTGTAGTACATGGCGCGGCCCACATTGGCGCTGCGCTCCTCGAACGCGGGGAACAGGAAGCCGAGCTCCGGGCCGGAAACCACCCAGTCGGACTCGCGGGAGTGGAACTCCTGCTCCGCCGCGAAGTAGCGCAGGGACGGCTTGGTCTGTTTCACGGGGCACACGCTGCAGAGGATGTAGCTGAAAACGTCCATGGAGCGCTCCCGATCCATTTCCCCGTTCCCGTCCCGGTAGGGCACGTCGTAGCCATCGTGCAGCAGCAGCACAAGGAAGTTGCTGGCAGATTGCGCCTCCTCCACGGACTGGGCCTGCAGCTCCCGCTCCGCCTGCACATAGCCGATGACCTTCTCATAAAACCGGTCGACCGCAGCAGCGTCCTGCAGCTGGGAGGAGTGCAGCTCGGTGAGGAGCTGATAGGGTTCGCTCTGCTCCATCTGCTCCTGACTGAAGTCAATGGACAGCAGGTTCTGGCCCATGGTACCGGACAGGGTGCGCTTGAAAATGGCAAGATACTTCTCCAGCTCCTCCTGGGGCATCATGCCCACGGGCTGCGCAAAGGAGGAGATCACCTGACCGTCGCTGCTGATGTAGCAGCCGCGAATCACGGTGGGATTGCGATGGTCGGGGTTCAGCCGACGCTTGAGTTCCGAAAGATCACGAGCATTCATGGTCTGTTTTTCTCCTTATGATTCCTTCGATTTCTGTTCCACGCTTCGGGACACGAGGATGATTATACCATCTTTTCCTGCCTAAATGCAAGAGGCGCGCCGAAAGATATTGCAAAAGTATTGACAAAAGATTGCTTTTTCTGCAACATCCCCTTCGCGCTTGACAGACCGCGCCATTTGTTTTAGACTTACAGACAGAATATCCCCGCCGTTCTCATCGCCGGCGGGACACGAAAGGAAGCGCAGGTAAGATGGAGATTCTGTCTGTTTATGATGCCGCATTCAAGCCCTACGGACGCGTGGTGGAGGGCTATCCCACCGAAGGGATTCTGAAGGCACTGGCAACCACGCCCGTGACCGATGCTGTCGCCTATGTGCCCCGGGACGAGGTGCTTCATGCCGCACCCGATGCCGATGTGGTGGGTGAAACCCTGTTCGGCGGCATGCCCTTCCAGCTGGGCTGGTGCAACGGTCACAACACGAAGCTGAACTGCCTGGAGTATCACCGCGACAGCGAGTTCAACCTGGGCGTTGAGGATTTCATTCTGCTGCTCGCCAGGCAGGACGACATCGTGGACGGCGTGCTGGATACCGCCAAGGTCAAGGCCTTCCGCGCCCCCGCAGGCGTGCTGGTGGAGGTCTATGCCACCACGCTGCACTACGCGCCCTGCCATGTGGATGCCCAGAAGGGCTTCCATGTGCTGGTTGCGCTGCCTGCGGGCACCAACACCGACTACAAGCCCGTGCTCCCCGCCCCCAACGGCACCGACAAAACCATCTGGGCGCGGAACAAGTGGCTGCTGGCCCACGCCGAGAGCACCGAGGCCGCCGCAGGCGCCGTGGTTGCGCTGACGGGCGAGAACCTCGATATCCGCAACGACATCTGAGGCAAAGCAAAGGCGGTGGATGCGCTCCGTGCGTGTCCGCCGCCTTTTCGCTGCCCTTACAGCCTGACCAGCGCTCCGCCCGGGATGCACTGGGGCGCCCCGTCGTTCACGCGAATCCAGCAGTCCGCTGCGTTCGGATTGAATACGAAGCTGTTGTCCTCCGCGAACTGCAGGCGGCTGTAGGCGTCCATGCAGTCCCAGTACTCGATGTTGGTGCAGTACCAGATGTCCTCCTGCCCGCCCATCATGGCGCAGAAGCGCTCCATCACGTCCCAGTTGTTTTTGTCATCGAACTCGTAGCTGTGGCCCCAGACATACATCAGGTAGAGATACTGCTGCTTGTGCAGCCCCAGGAACTCCTCGCCCAGCTCCAGCAGGCGATGGTTGTGGTGACAGGTCGCCTGCCAGGCGTAGGCGTCCGTGGGCAGCGCAAAGCTGTCCGAGCTGCCCACCACCCGGGAGTAGCGGATGCCGCAGGCGGGCAGCAGGCGCTTGATCTCCTCCGACAGGGAGCCGTTGGGGTAGCTCAGGCCGCGCACGGGATAGCCCATGACGCGCTCCAGCGCCTGACGGTCATCCAGCACCTCCCGCGCCACCTCCGGCAGCGGACACCGGGCGATGGTCGGATGCGTCACCGTGTGGCAGGCCACCTCATGGCCCGCATACAGCGCGGGAAACTCCTCCGGCTGAATGCGGCGCGGATCCTCATAGAGGCCGCTGTTGATGTGGAAGGTGGCCTTGATGCCGTGCTGGTTGAAGATCGACAGCAGGCGCCTGTCCTGCTGCTTGCCGTCGTCATAGCTGAGCGTCAGCGCCTTGTGACGCCCGCCGGGAAAACAACCATAGACCTTGTTCATCGCTTTTCACCTTTCTCCTTCGTGGGGATACCACCATCATACCACAGCCCGCCGCCTTTGGGATGGGAATACGGCAAAAAAACAATCCGCGATTTGACATTCTCCTCCATGCGCGGTAAAATGATACCATCCGTACCATCAAGGATGAACGGCAGCAAGCCGGAAAGGAAGGTCTTTTCCATGCAGCAGACTCCCGTAACTCAGGCGCAGCTGAACGCCTGGTCCGAGGCCTATCAGTCCGATCCCAGCCGCCAGCTGGCGACGATGGCCCTCTCCAAAACACCCCTCAACGATGTGATGTACATCGCCCGGGGCGCCAACGCCATGCGCATGAAGTTCTCCATCACCCTGGAGAGCCTGGATGTGACCGACCAGCAGTCCAGCGGTCGCTGCTGGCTGTTCGCCGCCACCAACGTGCTCCGCGAGCGCATCGCCAAGCGCCTGAACCTGGAAAACTTCGAGCTGAGCCAGAGCTACCTGGCCTTCTGGGACAAGTTCGAGCGCTGCAACTACTTCTTCGAGAGCATTCTGCAGACCGCCGATCAGCCCGTGGACAGCCGCGAGGTGCAGTTCATTCTGCAGACCGGCATTCACGACGGCGGTCAGTGGGACATGTTCGCCAACATCGTGGCGAAGTACGGCGTGGTGCCGAAGGATGTGTATGACGACACCTATCAGGCCAGCCATACCCGCGACATGAACCATCTGCTCAACCGCAGCACCAAGGCGGGCGCTGCCAAACTGCGCCGCATGGTGAAGGATGGCGCCAGCGCCGAGGAGATCAAGGCGGAGAAGGACGCCATGCTGGGCAAGCTGTACGGCTTCCTGTGCTCCTGCTATGGCGAGCCGCCCAGGAAGTTCGACTTCGAGTATGTGACCAAGGACAAGGCGTACTTCCTGGAGCAGGACATGACGCCCCAGAGCTTCTGCCAGAAGTACGTGGGCGACCTGCTGGATCAGATTGTCAGCATCATCAACGCGCCCACCGCCGACAAGCCCTACGGCAAGGTGTACACCATCAAGCTGCTGGGCAACGTGGTCGGCGGACGGCAGGTGCGCCACCTGAACCTGACCATGGACGAGTTCAAGGCCGCCATCATCGCGCAGCTGAAGGCCGGCAAGGTGGTCTGGTTCGGCAGCGACGTGGGCAAGTGGGGCGACCGTCCCAACGGCATCTGGGATGACGGCTGCTTCAACGCCGAGCTGCTCTCCGGGCTGGATGTGACCCTGACCAAGGCGGACAGCCTCGACTACTCCTTCGCCGCCATGAACCACGCCATGGTCATCACCGGCGTGAATCTGGTGGACGGCAAGCCCAATCGCTGGAAGATCGAGAACTCCTGGGGCGAAAAGAGCGGTCGGAAGGGCTACTATGTCTGCTCCGACAGCTGGTTTGACCAGTATGTGTTCCAGGCCGCCGTGGAAAAGGAGTACCTGGGCGACGCGGTCAGCCTGATCGACCAGGAGGCCATCGAGTTGGCACCCTGGGATCCCATGGGCACGCTGGCGGACTAACAGCATCATCGCAAGGTGGGCGGCACGGGCTTCTGTCCTGTGCCGCCCCTTGCTGTCCGCATCTGTATCAGCCCAGCAGCATCAGCAGCGTCTCCCGCAGCGCCTCTGTGTCCGCCACGGCATAGTCCGCCTGACGCCATTCCTCCGGGCTTCCGTAGCCGTATTGCACGGCAATCGACGGCAGCCGGTTCGCACGGGCCGCCAGGGTGTCGGTCAGGCGGTCTCCGACCATCACGGCACGCTCCGGCGCCAGCTCCCGAAGCAGCTCCGACAGGGCCTGGGCCTTGGTGCGTCCCGGCCTGGCAGCCTCCACCCGGGTGAACAGCGGCGTCAGCTGAAACTGGGCGATGCTCCGCTCCAGGTAGCCCCGGGGCCCATTGCTGGCGATGACCAAGCGGTACCGCCCGGGCAGCTCCTCCAGCAGCTCCCGGACGCACGGAAAAAGCCGCTGCAGCTGGGGAACCAGCGCCAGTCCCGCCTCCGTGCGGATGCGCAGGTACTCCTCCACCCGCTCCGGAGGAATGCCCAGCACGGGCACGCACTCCAGAAAGGTGGGACCGTTGCAGCGGAGCATGGTCGCGTCCGATACCATCGGCAGCCCCATCCGGGTCAGAGTGGCACGGATTTCTCCGCGCATGTGATCCATGCTGTCGGCAAGGGTGCCGTCCCAGTCAAAGAAGATGACCGGCTTCGTCATAAGCGTTCTTCCTTCCTTCATCCGATGCTTACCCCTCCATGCTACCATCCTTTCCAAAAATACCATGGGATTTTACGTAAAAAGTGTATCAATTCCCATCGCACGGCAGCCTGCGCCGGCGCTTTTTGTTTTTACGCGCTTTTTGCCAAAGAATGCCGGCGCTTTTTACACGCCCATGGCATCATGCTGACGAACCAAGGGAATGAAATGAAGGAGGTAACCCATCCATGAAACGAATCCTTGCCCTGCTCCTGACCCTGGCGCTGCTGACCGCCGCGCTGCCCGCCGCCCTGGCGGAGACCCAGGCTGCCGTGCCCGACGGACGCCGTGAGGTGGTGTTCTGGCACTGCTTCGGCGGCACCATCGGCGAGGCCGTACAGGCCGTGGTCGATGGCTACAACGCCAGCCAGAGCGAAGTGTGGGTCACCGCGATCTACCAGGGTGCCTACGACGACTGCCTGACCAAGATCAAGGCCGCTCTGCCCGCCGGCACCGGGCCCGACATCTTCCAGATGTTCGAGCTGGGCACCACCTGGCTGGTCGGCTCCGGTCTGTGCACGCCCTTCCAGGAGCTGCTGGACGCTGATCCCTACGTGGATCTGGATGACATCGAGCCCGCGCTGCGCAACTACTACACCTACGACGGCAAGATGCAGTGCATGCCCTTCAACCCCTCCACGCCCATCATGTACTACAACAAGACCGCCTTTGCCGAGGCGGGTCTGGATCCCGAAAACCCGCCCCGCACCTTTGACGAGATCGCGGCCCTGAAGGACAAGCTGACCGTGGTGGAGAACGGCAGAACCACCCGGTACACCATGGGGCTGTACATCTACGGCTGGTTCTTCGAGAGCTTCCTGGCGGGTCTGAACGCCAACTATGTGAACAACGACAACGGACGCACCGGCGTTGCCACCGCCATCGAGTATGACCAGAGCGGTGCAGGTGCGCAGATCATCACCAAGTGGAAGCAGCTGGTGGATGACGGCGTGATCTACGACTACGGCACCAACGGCACTGATTCCCAGACTGCCTTCTGCGCCGGTCAGACCTGCATGACCCTGGCCTCCACCGCTTCCCTGACCTCCATTCTGAAGGCCGTGGACGGCAAGTTCGAGGTGGGCACGGCCTATCTGCCCTCCATGGCTGACGAGCCCACCGGCGGCGTGCTCATCGGCGGCGCCAACCTGTGGATTCCCAAAACTGAGGATGCCCGGAAGCAGGCGGATGCCTGGGACTTCCTGAAGTATGCCACCTCCGCCGAGGTATCCGCGGCCTTCTCGCAGGCCACCGGCTACTTCTGCGCCAACACCAACGCCTACCGAACCGAGTCCATGCAGGCCTATCTGGACGCGAACCCCAACTTCCGCACCGCCATCAATCAGCTGCATGACTGCCCCATCAACTACGCCACCCAGGGTGCCTCCGTGGGCGTCATGGCGGAGCTGCGGCAGATCTTCCAGTCCTGGATGGAGCTGGTGCTGCAGGATGCCATCAGCGTGGAGGAAGCGCTGGAGGAGATGGCCAATGAGTCCAACGCCGCCATCGCCAACTACAACAGCACGGTGAAGTGAAACCACAAGCCCCCCAGAAGCAGGGGATTTGCGGAGGTCAGGGCCCCGACAGGGGTCCTGCCTTCCTGCGTAAAGGAGAGAGAAACATGACACGCATCATCGCGCACCGGGGCTTCAGCGGCCTCTATCCGGAAAACACCATGCTGGCCTTCCGCAAGGCCGTGGAGCTTCCCATCGACGGCATCGAGCTGGACGTGCATCTCTCGCTGGATGGAGAGGTGGTCGTCGCCCATGACGAGAACCTGCGCCGGGTCGCCGGGGTGGACAGGGCCATCGCCGACATGACGGTGCAGGAGCTGCAGCAGGTCGTCATCCGGGGCGGCGACGCCGGTCTGACCGACCGGGGCGTCCCGACCCTGCGGCAGTACTTTGAGCTGGTACAGTCGCTGCCCATCTTCACCAACATCGAGCTGAAAACCGGCTTCGTCCGCTATGCCGGCATCGAGGAGAAGGTCATGGCGCTGGTGGATGCGTTTGACCTGCGGGATCGGGTGCTGTTCTCTTCCTTCAACCACCGCTCCCTGACCCACCTGCACACCATCGCCCCGGACATGGACTGCGCCTGCCTGGTCATGTGCCATCTGGAGCGCGCCGGCGCCTATGCCCGGGAGCGGGGCTTCCGCTGGGTCAATCCCCACTTCTCCTTCATCAGCGATGAGACGGTTGCGGAGATGAACGCCGAGGGCATCGGCGCCCAGGTCTGGACCGTGAACGACGCCGACGTCATGCGCGACCTGTGCCGCCGGGACATCTACGCCATCATCACCAACCATCCCGACATGGCGCTGGCGGTGCGCCGGGAGGTGCAGGGCGTATGACCGGCGTCGCCGTTGCGCGGCCCGCACAGAAGCGTCGCCGCGTCTCCCCGCTTCCGTACCTCTACCTGCTGCCCTCCCTGCTTCTCTTTGCGCTGTTCGTGTTCTATCCCTTCGTCAAGACCCTGATCACCAGCCTCTACACCACCGATCCCGCCGGCAGGCTGGTAGACTTTGTGGGGCTGAGCAACTACATCGGCACCTTCACGAGCAAGGACTTCGCGCAGGTCATGTCCGTGACCTTCGAGTTCGCCATCAAGGTTGTGGCGGGCTCCATCGCGCTGGGCGTCCTGGCGGCGATTCTGGCCCATGAGGTCACGCACCTGAAGGGCCTGTTCCGCACGGTCTATGCCCTGCCCATGGCGGTCTCCTCCGCCTGCATTACGGTGATCTGCGTGTTCATCCTCAACCCCACCATGGGCATCCTCAACTACCTCCTCGGCACGGACATCCGCTGGCTGAAGGATGTCAAGACGGCGCTGAACTCCGTGGCGGTGGTGACCATCTGGATGCACCTGGGGCTGAACTACATCTTCACCATCGCGGCGCTGCAGAACGTGGATGCGTCGCTGTATGAGGCCGCCGCCATCGACGGCGCGGGGCTCCTGCGCAAACACTGGCACATCACCCTGCCCTGCATCTCGCCCACGCTGTTCTTCCTGCTCATCGTCAACGTCATCAACTCCTTCCAGTCCTACGCCCAGATCAACCTGATGACGCGGGGCGGCCCGGGCAAGTGTACCCGTGTGTTCATCTATCAGATCTATCTGGAAGCCTTTGTCAACGGACGCTTCGGCAACGCCTGCGCCCAGTCGGTCATCATGTTCCTCCTCCTGCTGATTCTGACGCTGGCACAGTTCCGCCTCGAAAAGAAGGTGACGTACTGATGGTGCGCAAGGGCCTCTCCGCCTGGGTGTTTCTACTGCTGAATCTGGTGCTGGCACTGCTGCTGGTCTCGCCGCTGCTCTACTGTCTGTCCGTCAGCTTCATGACCGAGCCGGAGCTGATGAACTTCCCGCCGCGCCTTCTGCCCTCCGCGCTCTCCTTTGAGAACTACCGCGCCGCGCTGCAGATGGCGCCCATCCTGCAGTTTCTGCTCAACTCGCTCATCGCGGCGGTGGCCTGCACCGCAGGACAGCTCATCACCGGCGCGCTGGCGGGCTATGCCTTCGCCATGCACGAGTTTCCCGGCAAGCGGGTGCTGTTCCTGCTCATGCTCGCCACCATGATGATCCCCGGACAGGCCATCATCATCTCCAACTACCTGACCGTGGCGGGCCTCGGCATGATTGACACCTATCAGGCGCTCATCATCCCCTACCTGACCAGCGCCTTCTGCGTGTTCAACATGCGTCAGGCCTTCCTCAGCATCCCCACCGAGCTGAAGGAATCCGCCGAGCTGGATGGCTGCTCCTCGCCGGTGTTTCTGGTGCGCATCGGTCTGCCGCTGGTGCTGCCGAGCCTGGGCTCCCTGGGCATCTACACCTTCCTGAGCGTCTGGAATCAGTATCTGTGGCCCCTGCTCGTCACCAACAAGCCCGCCACCCGCACCGTGCAGATTGGCATCGGCATGCTTCAGGATGCGGACGCCAACGCCTACGGCCCCATCATGGCTGGCGTGGTCATGGTGCTGATTCCCTCCATCATCGTGTTCATCCTCGGACAGCGCACCCTCATTCAGGGGCTGACCGCCGGCGCGGTCAAGGGCTGACAGCGCGCCCGCAAAGGCCCGGGGACGCATCGAGCGGCACGGAAAACGAATCCGTGCCGCTCGTCCTTTATCCCTCCTGCTTTTCCTGCAGGTACTTTTCCAGCTTGCGCTTCACCCGCTGCAGCGCGTTGTCGATGCTCTTGACGTGGCGCCCCAGCTTTTCCGCGATCTCCTGATAGCTCTTGCCATCCAGATAGGCCTGCAGCACATCCTGCTCCAACGGGGACAGCACCTCGTTGATGCGTCCGGTGATGTTGTTCAGATCCTCCTGGCTGATGATGAGCTCCTCCGGATTCGCGGCCCGGCCCTCGATGATGACATCCAGCAGGGTGCGGTCGGACTCCTCGTCGTAGAGGGGCTTGTTCAGCGAAACATAGCTGTTCAGCGGAATGTGCTTCTGACGGGTCGCCGTCTTGATGGCGGTGATGATCTGCCGGGTGATGCACAGCTCCGCGAAGGCCCGGAAGGAGGCCAGCTTCTCCGTGCGGAAGTCACGGATGGCCTTGTACAGGCCGATCATGCCCTCCTGCACGATGTCCTCATGATCCGCGCCGATGAGGAAGTAGCTGCGCGCCTTGCTCCGCACGAAGTTCTTGTACTTGTTGAGCAGATATTCCTCCGCCATGGTGTCGCCCTGATGACACAGCTCCACCACGTCCTCGTCCTGCATATCCACGTAATAGGAGGTGAGGTGCGTTTCGGTATCCTCCTCGTTGGCGCCCTCCGGAGGCTCCAGCGTCGCACCCCGCTCCTTCTGTCGTTCGCGGGCTTTTTGGATGGCGGCCATCGTCTCCAGCTCTTCCTCTGTGAAATTCATATCCTGCTCATCCATGGCGTTCGCCTCGCTTTGTGTGTGTATTTTCTTCCGGCCCGAAGCCGTCCCGGCTATCCCTGCAGGTGCCCCTCCCGTGGTCTTCGGGCACGCTTCGGCTTTCGTCCGGTGCCCTGCGCCGACCCGGTGGGCGGTGCGGGCTCCTCCGCGTCGCCGCGGCGGAGCTGCTCCAGCAGCTGCCGGGTGTTCTCCGGCAGGCGGGATTCCAGGTTCGATTTCTGTACCGTGCCGGTGGCGTTGTGTCCGGCATAGCCCTGACGGCGGATCTGCTGCAGCTCCCGCAGCAGCTCGCGGCTCGTCATGCGGACGGCGCCGGTGGACAGCACCTGACTCTGCTCCAGCCCATCGGAGGTTGCCACGCGCACCTGCCGGTAGCGCGGCACCTGCGCCGCCAGGCGCTCGATGTAGCTGTCCGCCGTCTCGCCGTGGCGGGTATAGACCAAGCGGATGCCTGCCCAGTTCTCCTCGGTGGTCGTCTGCTTGTCGGACTGGTAGCCGTCAAAGACCAGCACGATCTCCTCGCCGGAGTAGCCGCTGTAGTCCTGCAGCAGGTGGAGCAGCTTGTCCCTGCAGACATCCAGGGGCCACATCTGGCGCTCCGCCTCGGCCCAGCAGCCGATCACGTTGTAGCCGTCCACAATCAGCAGCGGTTTCATGCTCTGCGGGAGGACAGCACGCGGTACATCATGATGCCCGCCGCCACGGAGGCATTCAGGCTGTCGATCTCGCCCTTCATGGGCAGGCTGACCTTCTGGTCGCAGCCCTCCAGCGTCAGGCGGCTGATGCCCTCGCCCTCGGAGCCGATGACCAGCGCCACGCCGCCCTTGAAGTCCACCTTCTCATAGTCCTCGCCGTCCATGGTGACCGCGTAGGTCCAGATGCCGCGCTTCTTCAGCTCCTCGATGGTGCGGTTCAGGTTCGTCACCCGGGCCACCTTGCAGTGCTCCACCGCACCGGCGGAGGCCTTGACCGCCGCCGGGGTCAGACCCACGCTGCGGCGCTCCGGCACGATCACGCCATGCGCACCCGCGCACTCCGCAGAGCGGATGATGGCGCCCAGGTTATGGGGATCGGTAACGCCGTCCAGCAGGATCAGGAAGGGCTCCTCCTCCCGGGCAGCAGCCTCCTCCAGCATGTCCTCCACGGTGGCGTAGGCATAGGCAGAGGCGAAGGCCAGCATGCCCTGATGATGGGGTGCCAGCTCGTCCAGGCGGCTCTTGTCCACCTCCTGCACGGGAATGCGGCGCTCGCGGGCCATCTGCACGATCTCGCGAGCGGAGCCGGACAGCTCGCCCTTCTGCACCAGCAGCTTCTCCAGGTCACGCCCGGACTTCAGCGCCTCCCGGATGGGATTGCGGCCCGCCAGCAGATTCTCCTGCGGGTCGATGCGCTCCTCCGCCGCCGCAGCCACCGGCGCGGGGCGATGCTCGAAATCGCGGTAGTCCTGGGCGGGGCGGGGCGGCTTGCCCTCCGGACGGCGCTCGAAACCGTTCTCCACCGGGCGGCGGCGCTCCGGGCGATGCTCATCGCTGTGGGGGCGACGGTCATGACGCTCACCCCGGGGGCCAAAGTCCTCCCGACGGCCCTCGCGGCGGTCACCGGGACGGTCGTCGCGGCTGCGGCTGCCGTGTCCGGCGCGATAGGGCTGCTCCCGGCGGGGACGCTCGTCCGCGCCCACGGAATCCGGCCCAAAGCGGCGGTTTGCCGGGCGATAGTGGGCACCCTCGTCGTCCCAGCTGCCCTCGTTGCCATAGTTACGCTTGTGATTGCGCTGATTGGGCGCATCCTTGTAGTATGCCATTTCTTCCTCTTTCCGGCCATTCGGCTCAATTCAAGATCAATTCGTCGGGGTCATTCGTTTTCTTCGGGGGTTCACTCCGCCATTTCCGCCAGCAGGCGCTTGCGCTCCGCACGGATCTCCAGCGCCCGTCCGCAGCTCTTGGCGCCCTCGGGACACGCGCCGCGCAGACAGCCCGGGCCCGCATCCGCAAACAGCGCCGGCGCCACCTCCATGCACAGGCGGTGCATCTCCGTCGCCAGCGCCCGGATTTCCCACTGGGCGCGACTGCACATCCGCAGGGAGAAGAAGTGCCGCAGCTCCCGCACGTTCATGGTCATCATCAGGCGTGTCTCGCAGGCGCCGGGCAGCACGAAGCGGGCATCCTCGTTGCTTCCCTCACCAGTACCAAGCCTTTCCTGCCACGCGGTGTACCATGCATGAAGCTGCGCCATCTGCCGGTGGTACTCCTGCACCGCCTCCTCGCCCAGCGCCTCAATCCGGGGCGGCACGACATAGCCGAACCCCTTGGCGTAGGACACATAGCGCTGGCTCTGCACCGAGAAGCTCGCCAGGCGATGGCGGGTCAGCTGGGCCAGCAGCACCCGGCTCACGCCCTCCACGCCGAAGGTGAAGCTGGCATGCTCCAGCACGGAATCATGCCCCATGCCGAGGATCTTTTCCACGAAGGCCGTCTGATCCTCCCGGCTGACCCGCTCGGTCAGCCCGTCCACCGTCAGTCTGGAATAGCAAAGCCGCGCACCCAGCGCCACGACCTCCTCCGGGGAGAGGGTGTGCCGGATGAGCTTCACGTTCAGTTTGACCTCTGGCATGGTTCCGCCTCCTGCTGCGTATATTGGAACAGCTGCAGCAGCCGCTCCTCCTGTCCGGTCAGGTACAGGTAGCCAATCAGCGCCTCCAGCGCGGTGGCGGCCTGGTAATCCGCCGGGGACTGATGCCTTGGTACGGGGTGCCTGCTGTGGGCGTTGCGCCCGCGCAGCACGATGGCGCTCTCCTCCGGGGAGAGCAGCGGCTCCACCCGGTGCAGCGCCTGTGCCTGTGCCTGCGCGTTCACCCCGGCGATCGCGCCCTGGTGCATATGCCGCACGTTCTTCCCGGCATACACCAGCCGGGAGCGGATGAGCAGCTCCCAGACCGTATCGCCCAGATAGGCCAGCCGCAGCGGATTCATCAGCCGTGCGGCCTCCGCCGACATGGGTTCAGCTTCCCGCAGGAACAAGCGCTTCGCCTCCTTTGCACGCACCGTTGTATTATAGCATATTGTCCGGTCTTTTGGTAGTGCGCGCCGAAGAATTTCCCTTCCGCGCTCACTTGCTCTGGTAGCCCAGGGTGCGCAGGTCATCCATGCGGTTGCGCCAGTCGGGGCGCACCTTTACCCACAGCTTCAGATTGACGTGCATCCCCAGCAGCTGCTCGATGTCCATGCGGGCCTCGCTGCCGATCTGCTGCAGCATGGCGCCGTGCTTGCCGATGACGATGCCCTTGTGGGCCTCCCGCTCGCAGTAGATGGTGGCGTGGATTTCCATGAACTGGTCATTCTCCTTGGTCATGGCCATCATCTCCACGCCGATGCCGTGGGGCACCTCGTCCCGCAGGTGCAGCAGCGCCTTCTCGCGGATCATCTCCGCGCAGATCTGCCGCTCCGGCTGGTCGGTGATCATGTCGTCCGGGAAGTACCGGGGGCCCTCCGGCAGGCGCTTCACCAGCTCGTCGGTCAGCTCCTGCAGACCGCTGCCGGTTTTGGCGCTGATGGGCACGATGGCGTCATAGCCCGCGTCCGCAAACCCGGCGATCAGCCCCAGCAGCTTCTCCGGGGGCAGCAGGTCGATCTTGTTCAGCGCCAGCACCCGGGGCACCGGCTGGGTCGCCATCTCCTGCACGATCTTCCGGTCGTTCTCGCCGATCTGCGTGGCATCCACCAGCACCAGCAGGGCATCCTTGCCATCCATGGCGTCCCGCACGGACTGCATCATGTACTCGCCCAGCCGGTTGCGGGGATGATGGATGCCGGGGGTGTCCAGAAACACCATCTGCCAGTCCGGGTTGGAAACCACACCCATGATGCGGTTGCGGGTGGTCTGGGGGCGGTTCGACACGATGGCGATCTTCTCGCCCACCAGCGCGTTCATCAGCGTGGACTTGCCCACATTGGGCCGTCCGACAATGGTGATGAAGCCGGAATGAAACTTCTTTGCTGTATTCGTCATTGTTCCTGTCTCCTACTCACTTCATCAGTTCCCTGGGGCCGAAGCCGTTGGGCAGCAGCTCCTTCAGCATGGCCTCCGCTACCTGTCCGTCCCAGGTGACCAGCACCCGGATGTCCGGCGCGAACTCATGCAGCACCTGACGGCAGGCGCCGCAGGGCCAGGGGGCGGCACCGGAGGCGGCGATGGCAATGGTCGTGAAGGCGGTCTCCCCCTCGCTGACCGCCTTGAACACCGCCGTGCGCTCGGCACAGTTGGTCATGCTGAAGGCGGCGTTCTCGATATTGCAGCCCTGAAACACGCGCCCGTCCTCGCAGAGCAGCGCGGCCCCCACCGCAAAGTGGGAGTAGGGCGAATAGCTGCGCTCCATCGCGGCACGGGCCAGGGCCAGCAGCGCCTCGTCCGAAACGCTCCCCTGCTCCTCACGGCTCATGCCCACAGCTGACAGAATCTTTTCTTCCATGGCGCGCATCTCCTTTCTTTCCTCGTCCTCCATGTGGTCGTAGCCCATCAGGTGGCACAGACCATGCACCAGCAGATAGGCGGCCTCCCGGCGCGGAGAGTGACCGTACTCCTCCGCCTGCCGGTAGATATGCGGCACCGATAGCACCAGGTCGCCCAGCATACAGGCGTCCACGTCGTCATCATAGGCCTGCCGGAGCAGCCGGTCGGCCCTGCCCGCCGTGACGCCCGAAGGGTAGGTGACCATCGGGAAGGACAGCACGTCCGTCGCACGATCCACCTGCCGGAACGTCCGGTTGATCTGATGAATGGCCTCGTCGTCGCAAAGCCGCACCGACACGGCGCACCGGCGCGAGACGCCCTCCGCCCACAGCGCACAGTCCGCCGCCGTCTGCATCAGCGTGGTCAGCGCCGGATCGACGGGGGTGTCAATTTCCCACAGCAGTATCATCTTTTGCTTCCTCCTGGGGCGATGTCTCCGCCCCTGCCGCGTTCTCCGGCCCGGACGCCACAGGCATGTCCGGCTTCTCCACGGTCTTGTCCGCCGCAGGGGCCGGAGCAGCCGGAGCCACAGGTGCCGCCGGTGCGGGCTGCACGGGCGCAGGCGCTGCGGGTTGCGGTGCGGGTTGCACGGGCGCGGGAGATGCCGCTGGCTTCTCGGGTTCGGTAGCAGCAGGCTGTGCCGGGGCAGCGGACTGGCCTCTGGTCGGCACGGCTGTGGTCGGGTACTCGATGCGCTCGTGGAACACGCCGTTCAGCACGCTGCAGAACGCCTTGCAGATGCCGTCAATGTCCCGCAGGGTCAGCGGCGCGTCGCTCAGCTGATCGTCCTCCAGCTTGCCCCGCACCAGCTTCACCATGAAGTCCTCAATGCCCTGGGGCGTGTGGTTGGGCATGGAGCGCACGGCGGCCTCCACCGTGTCCGCCAGCATGATGATGGCGGATTCCCGGGTGGTGGGGCGGCGCCCGTCATAGCGGAAATCGTCGATGTTCACCGGCTTACCGTTGGACTGCTGCAGCGCCTTGTGATAGAAGTACATGACCGGCGTGTCGCCGTGATGCTCGACGATGATGTCCTGAATTTCCGGCGGCAGGTGGTACTTCTGCGCCAGCAGCAGGCCGTCGCGGGTATGGGTGGTCACGATGGCTGCCGACACATAGGGGTCGGTGGTGTCATGGGGATTCTCCCCCATCTGGTTCTCCTTGAAGTACAGGGGACGCTTCAGCTTGCCGATGTCGTGGAAGTAGGCACCGGTGCGGGCCAGCAGCGGGTTGGCATGGATGCGCTCCGCCGCCGCCTCCGCCAGGTTCGCCACGATGATGGAGTGATGATAGGTGCCCGACGCCTCGATCTGCAGCCGCCTCAGCAGGGGCTGGTTGGGATTGCCCAGCTCCAGCAGCTTGCTGGGGGTCGCCAGGTTGAAGGCCGTCTCAAAGACCGGCTGAAGGCCCAGCGCCAGCACGCCGCTGAGCAGCGACCCGCCCGCGCTCCAGGCGGCAGTCTGCAGAATCCGGCTCAGGTCGATGGAGGTCATCAGCGCCATGCCCACCAGCACCGCCAGATTCGTAACCGCCGTGAGCACGCCGCAGAGGATCATCCGCACGCGCTGCGATTTGCCCTTCAGGTAGCGCACCGCCACCACGCCGGACACCAGGCCGCAGAGCATCAGCTGCACCATCTCCGCAGAGGTGGTGGTGGCACCGCCCGCCGCCAGGCTGCCCACCAGCATGGACAGGCTGATGGCTGCGGGCAGTCCCGCCCGCCAGCCCAGCAGACCCGTCAGCAGCATGGCAGCCAGAGGCAGGGGCATGAGGTAGGGATTCAGCAGCTTGTACACGCAGATGCACAGCCCCACGCTGACCACCATCACCAGCATGATGACCATGGTGGAGCGGATGGTCTGCAGCTGATGCCTGTCCAGAAGCCCCAGCAGAAGAATCAGCAGCGAAACCGCCAGCAGCACCAGCAGCAGCACGCCGCCGTAGAGCGCGTAGTCGTACTCCGCGCTCTCCAGCAGACCCAGGCTTTTCAGCATGGCAATCTGATTGGCGCTGACCACCTCGCCCTCCCGGACGATGTTCTGGCCCTGCAGGTACACCACGGGCTCCACCGCTTCGCGGGCCCGCAGGCGGGCCTCCTCGGCGGCGGTCTGGTCGATGCCCATGTTGGCCTTGACACACAGCTTCAGCACCGTGGGCACGATGTTCTGCATCAGGGAGATGTCCACGCGATAGGCCACGATCTGCTTGATGGTCTCGATGGCCTGGGTCACCTGTCCCTCGCGGATGCTGTTGTTCATCTGGTTCTCCACGGCGATGGTCACAGTGGAGGCCATGGTATCATAGTCCGCCGTCTCCGTCCGCAGCAGGGTGGTGTACTGATAGTTGCTCAGCTTGAGCAGCGTCACCAGGCTCTGGGCGTACTCCAGCTCGCTCTCGGTGAAGTTGCGGTTGCGGATAGTCTCCGCTGTGTCCTTGTCGGAGCGCAGGGTCAGACCATACTGCTGCACCTTGCGCAGCTCGTCAAACACCGCCGTCAGATCCGCCATGACCTGCTCGGTCACGCCCTCCAGGGGGTGATAGGTCAGCTCGACGCTGTTCTCCGCCGCGCTGCGGCGCGATTCCGTCGCCAGCTCATCCACCACGTCCTTGGTGGCGGTGATGGTCTGGTGGGAGATGCTGCCCACCTCCAGGCTGTAGCGCTGCGGCGCGCAGGCCGCGCACAGCAGCACCATCAGCAGCATGCTGCCCACCGCCATCACCAGCGCAGCCTTCGCCTTCTCCGTATGCAGCCACGCCACCAGGCTCCCCAGCTTCCGTGACTTTGCCTTGTTCTTCCTTTCCAGCTTACGCCGCTTCATCAGGTTCACCCTCTTCCCGCGTTGTATGCGTCATAGGCCTGGACAATCTTCTGCACCAGCTCGTGCCGAACCACGTCTCTGGCGGTCAGATGCACCATGCCGATCTCCGGAATGTCCTTCAGCACCTCGATGGCCTCCGCCAGACCGGAGCGCTTGCCGGAGGGCAGGTCGGTCTGGGTGATGTCGCCCGTGACGACCGCCCGGCTGCCGAAGCCCAGGCGCGTCAGGAACATCTTCATCTGCTCCGAGGTGGTGTTCTGCGCCTCGTCCAGGATGATGAAGGCATTGTTCAGCGTCCTGCCGCGCATATAGGCCAGGGGCGCCACCTCCACCGTGCCGCGCTCCATCAGCTTCTGATAGGAGTCCAGCCCCATGAAGTCATAGAGCGCGTCATAGAGCGGGCGCAGATACGGATCCACCTTCTGGGTCAGGTCGCCGGGGAGATAGCCCAGCTTCTCGCCGGCCTCCACTGCGGGACGGGTCAGCACAATGCGCTCGATCTCCTTGTTCCGGAGCGCGACCACCGCCAGCGCCATGGCAAGATAGGTCTTGCCCGTGCCGGCGGGGCCCACCGCGAAGGTGAGATCATGCTCCCGGATGGCCTGCACATACTGCTGCTGTCCCAGGGTCTTGCAGCGAACCTGCTTGCCGCGGTGGGTGATCGCCACCACGCTGCGCAGGATCTCGTCCAGCATATCCGCCTTGCCCTCCCGCGCCAGCGCCACGGCATAGCGCACGCGGCTCCTGTCCACCAGGTCGCCCCGGCGAATCATGTCCAGCAGCTTGAGGATGACGGTCTCCGCCAGCGCGGTGTCCTCCTCGTCGCCCTGCACAATCAGCTCGTTTCCGCGCAGCGCGATGCCCACGCCGCACTCCTGCTCCAGCAGCGCCACATTCTGGTCATTGAGACCGAACAGGGTCATGTAGGCATCCATGGACGCTGACGGCAGCAGCAATTTCCTCGTTTGAGACAAATCAGGTTGTCCTCCCTTTCTCGCCGCATTGGAACTGCCGGGCGGCCAATGTCACTGCTGCGGGGAAAGCTCCCGGCGCACACCGATGTCGATGCAGCGCTCGCCATAGGCGACAGCCTGCAGTTCTCCATCCTTTATCATACTATATTCTACCCATTTGTCAATCAGTTTGTCGCGCACACCGATTTTTTCCCTCAGTTTTCGCAGCGCCGCGACCCCTGCCTCCGCCCTGACCGCCTCCGGGTCACGCTGGACGAGGGTAATCTCCGCCTCCATGCAGCGGGTGTAGCGGATGGTCACCGGCAGGAACAGGCCGCCCAGGGGCACCTCCCGGATGCTCTCGTCCTGCTGCGCGAAGTCCGAGCCCGGGTCGGGCCACATGGGGAACCAGGGGGTCAGCACGCTGACGCGCTCCTGCTCCCGTCCGGTATAGACGGTGCGGGTCTCCGTTGTGGGCACGCTGACCGCCGCGCCGTCCCACACCCGCGCCAGCACCGTTCCCCGGGCCGCCACCGGGCGCACCGTCTCCTGCGCGCCGCGCTCCTCGCCCCGTATCAGCACATCGCCCGCCTTCACCAGCTCCCCCACCTGCACCTGCGGGGTGCCCGCCAGGGTGATGATCTGCTCGATGATGCCATCCCGGCTGGCGACCACGTCGCAGCAGCCCGCCAGACTGACCGTCTCCCCCATGGGCTGTCCCTCGTGCAGGGTGATGCACAGGGTCATGCCGCGCCAGCCCACCTCAATCCACGCCACCTCGGGGTAGCGCCACTCCAGCGTGTCCCGGAGCCAGGCGGTATCCACCGACTGCTTCCAGCGCACCGGCGTGACCTCCAGCACGTCCAGGTACATCCGCAGGTCGGCCTCATAGCTGCCGCCGTCGACAATCTCCACCCGCCACATCATCATGGAGCCCGCCACGACCGCCACGGAGACCAGCAGCAGCGTCACGCCCGCCAGCCATCTGCGCTCCAGCATCTCCAGCAGCCGTCCTGCCCCGTGCCGCCTGCCGGGGACAAAGCGCCAGCCGCCCCGCTCGCACAGCGAGGACACGATGCCCAGCTGCTTCTCCGGCACACAGGCGGTCAGCCGTCGGCCCTGCCGCCGCAGCCTTCGGAGCAGCACGCCCTCCTCCGCCGCCTGACGGATAAGCCGTTCCAAATTCAGCCCCTCCGCCGTGAAGTCCACCAGCCATTCCCTCACCGCTCACCACCGCTTCCCTCGCGCAGGGTGATCCGGCTGATGTGCCCCAGAATCACCGCCTCCGCCGCGGAATAGGCACTGAACCGCAGCGCCTCCCCCTGAATGGCGATGGCACCGCCCGCAGTGCGCAGCACGATCTCCTCCGGGGAGAAGGAGGTCAGTCCGCCGTGCTGCTCCACGCGCACCTGCTCCCGCCCCGTGACGGTGATGCGCGGCGTGTCCGTGGTGACCTCTCTGGGAAAAACGCCTCTTTCCATGTCCTCTCACCTCCGCCTTTCACCGCAGGGTATGCGGACTGGATGCCGCTTATCCCACCGCAGGCCTGTCAGGCTCTGCCCGGTTCAGCCGGGATTTGAAAAAGGTATTTGCGTTTTTCGCCAATCATGCTATAATGGCATGTGACAAATTCGTCCTTGGACGGGAGGTATGCCGCTTCATGGCGCAGGTGAATGACATCGGAATCGATCTGGGCACATCCAATGTGCTGATCTATATGAGGGGCAAGGGCATCGTGCTGCGCGAGCCGGCGGTGGTTGCGCTGGACAGGGACACCAACACGGTGCTCGCCGTGGGCAGCGACGCCTACCGCATGATCGGGCGCACCCCCGGCAACGTGGTGACCATCCGGCCCCTTCGGCAGGGAACCGTGGGGGATTTTGGCCTGCTCAACACCATGGTACGGCAGTTCATCCTTCACACCTGCGGCAAGCACTTCTTCAACCGGCCCCGGGCGGTGATTTCCGTGCCCTCCGGCGTCAATGACATGGAGAAGCGCTCCATCATCAACCTGATGTTCGACGCGGGCGCCCGGCACACGCAGCTGCTGGATCGCTCCATGGCGGCGGCGCTGGGCGTGGGCATCGACTTCAGCGAGGCCTACGGCACCATGATCGTGGATATGGGCGCCGGCATGACCGACATCGCGGTGCTGGCCATGGGCGAGGTGGTCATCGCCACCAGCAACGGCATCGGCGGCGATTACTTCAACGACGCCATCATCCGCTACCTGCGCAAGAAGCACAACCTGCTCATCGGCGAGCGCACAGCGGACGAGATCAAGATGAGCATCGGTAGCGCCGTGCCCCAGCCCAACGAGGTGACCATGGACGTGACAGGCCGCAACCTGATCTCCGGCATGCCCCGGACGCAGGCCATCACTTCGGTGGAGGTCTACGAGGCGCTTCGGGAGCCCGTGTCAGAGCTGATTGAGGCCATTCAGGGCGTGCTGGAGCGGACGCCGCCCCAACTGGCTGCCGACATCTTCGAGGAGGGCATCGTGCTGACCGGTGGCGCGGCGGCGCTGACGGGTCTGGCGGAGGCGGTCTATGACGCGCTGCATATCCCCTGCGGCGTGGCGGATGACCCCCAGACCAGCGTGGCGGTGGGCTGCGGGCGCGCCCTGGAGCCCAGCCAGACCAACCGCGACATGCTCAACGCCTCCCGGGTTGCCGGCAGGCGCCGGCGATAAGCCTTCCAGAGGCCGCTTCACGAAAGGGCTGCGCAGACAAGCCGTCTGCCGCAGCCCATTTTGTGGTTCATCGCACCCGGTCTCACAGGAAGGTGAGCCCATCCACATCGAACACGCCCTGCGTGGTCAGCCGCAGGCTCGGAATGACGCACAGGCTCGTGAAGCTCATGGTCATGAAGGGATCGACCCCCTCGGTCACGCCCATGTCATAAGCGCGGCGCTTGCAGTTTTCCAGCTGCTCATTCACCTTTTCCAGCGGCTCGTTGGTGAACAGACCGCCCACCGGCAGCGGCAGCTCCGCCACCACCTGACCGCCATCCGCCACGGTGATGCCGCCCCGCAGGGCACGGATGCGATTCACCGCCGCGCAGATGTCCTCGTCCGTGACACCGCAGGCGATGATGTTGTGGCTGTCATGGGCGATGGACGCGGCAATCGCACCCCGCTTCAGCCCGTAGCCCTTCACGTAGCAAACGCCCACATGACCGGTGCTGTGGTGGCGCTCGCAGACCACCAGCTTCAGAATGTCCTCCGCCGGATTGACCCCCGACGCCGTGCCCAGGTTCCGGGTCACGATGGACTTGGGAATCAGGCCCATGAGCGGCATCGTCTCCCCGGCGCGGAGGCGGGACGGCGTCAGCTCCGGCAGGTGGAAGGTGTCCGACACGACCGAGAGGATGTCGGGATCAATCTCCGGCTCCCGCGCCTGCACCGTCCGCCCGTCATAGACGCACACGCCGCGCTTGAACACCATTTGGACGTTCACGCGCTCCAGATCGTCCAGCACCGCGAAGTCCGCCAGATAGCCCGGCGCGATGGCGCCCTTGTTGTTCAACAGGAAGTAGCGGGCCGCGTTGTGGCTGGCGACCTTGATCGTCAGAATGGGGTCGGCACCCAGGCGGATGGCTTTGCGAACGATTGCGTCGATGTGCCCCCGGTGCAGCAGGTCATAGGGGTGCTTATCGTCGGTGCAGAACATGCATCGGGAGGCGTAGCGCGGGGTCAGCAGCGGCATAAGCGCCTCCAGATTCTGGGCGGCGGTGCCCTCTCGAATCATGATGAACTGACCCTTGCGCAGCTTCTCCAGGGCGTTCTCAAAGCTGTCGCACTCGTGGTCGGAGTACACGCCCGCGGAGATGTAGGCATCCAGCGCATGCCCCGAGAGCCCGGGCGCGTGACCGTCGATCTTCTTGTGGTGCGCCTGCGACACCACGATCTTCTCGATGGTGGTGCGGTCACCGCTGATGATGCCCGGGTAGTTCATCATCTCCGCCAGACCGAGCACCCGGGGGTGGTCAAAGTAGGCGTTGATGTCCCGCCACGTCAGGCGCTCGCCGTTCTCGTCGAAGGGCATGGCGGGCACGCAGGAGGGCAGCATGAAGTGCACATCCACCGGCAGCCCCTCCGAGGCGCTCATCATGTAGTCGATGCCGCCCACGCCGCAGACGTTGGCAATCTCGTGGGGATCGGTGATGACGGTGGTGGTGCCGTGGGGTACCACCGCCCGGGCAAAGCTGTAGGGCGAGACCAGTGAGGACTCCAGGTGAATGTGAGCATCCAGAAAGCCGGGCGCCACGATCCTCCCGGAGACATCAACCTCCTGCAGACCGCTGTATTCGCCCATGCCGACCACCAGCCCGCCCACCACGGCGATGTCTCCCCGGCACAGCTCCTCGGAGAACACGTTGACATAGGTGGCGTTCTTCAGCACCAGGTCAGCCTTTTCCTGACCCATGGCGACGCGCACCATGCGCTGCTTCCGCCGGGTCTTCAGGGCGATCCGCTCCGCCCGGGTCTTGGATTCGTCCATCCGTCCTTCCTCCTGTCCCTGTTGCCGCGTGAGGGAATGCTCAGCGGACGCGCACCGTCAGCGGGGCGTCCGCGCCCAGATACTTTGCCGTGTTGACCGCTGCCCGCTCCTTGCTCGTGTTCTGGGCATCGTCCATGCCCTCCGGCGCTGGCAGGTCGCTGGCGACCACCCGGTAATGATAGCTGCCGTCCTGCTTGTAGCGCCAGACGTAGGTGGGCGTGTACTCCGTGCGCAGGAAGGACACACGCCGCTCGCTGTCCACCCGCAGGGTCAGCTGCAGCAGCATGCCGGCGACCCCGGCATCGGTGCGGCTGTCGCTGACGAGGGTTCCGAGGCTGTAGCAGCACAGCGTCTGCCCGCCGTCCGCCCGCGTCAGCCATTCGGCGCTCTGCACGATGCGGCTGCCCGCGCCCACGATCACGTCAGCGCCGGCATCTGCCAGCTGCTGGGCCAGCGTCCGCTGCGCCTTGCTCACGCTGGCTGTGCCGCTCTTGCCCCAGTGCAGGCTGACCACCACCACGTCCGCGCCCATCTGGCGGGCCCGGGCGATGTCCTCCGCCGCCGAGGCCGTGGTGGGCACCATCCACGGCTGATCGCTGATCTTCCGCAGTGCGGTGCTGCTCAGGTTGTCCGTGTAGTGCAGCAGCGCCACCCGGACGCCGCCCGCCTCCACCATCTGCGCAGAGACGGCGCTCTCCGCCTCCTGGCTGTAGGCACCGATCACCCGCAGGCCCTTGTCCTTCGCGGTGTTCACCGTCTCCGTCAGGGGATCCGTGCCCTTGTCCAGCGTATGGGAAAAGCCGAGGGCCACCGCGTTGATGCCGGCGCTCCGGAGCATCTGCAGCGCCGCCGGGGGCGCCACCAGATCGGAGACCTTGCCCGCCTCGTACACCAGATTCTCCAGCGTGACCAGGCACACGTCGCCGGTCATCTCGTTGGCGACCAGGTCAAGCACCTCGTCCAGGTCGTACTTTTGGGAGTCGCTGTAGTAGCCGCTCTGCCGCACGCCGGTTTCCACGCAGACGCTGCCGCCGAAGGTCATGGACAACGTGCCGCCGGCAAAGGGCGTGGCGGTGGGCGCAGGTGTCGCGGTGGGCGCAGGGGTCGGGAGCAGCGCCTGCCCCTGTGCCTGCGGCGGCTCCGTGGGCGCGGCGGTGGACATATACAGCGGAATCTCGCTGAAGGTCAGCTCCACGCCGCCCGTCAGGTTCAGCGCCTCCAGCACCTTGCCCGTGTCGATGGTCACGCGGGTGGATCCGTTGAGCCTTCCAAGGACGTGCAGCATACCGCCCAGCACCACCGCCGTCACCGCAAGCATCACCAGGGTGCCAACGGACAAGCCGCGGTGCTTCCGGCGCTTCGCCATATCTGTCCACCTCCTTCCCTCAGGCCGCATCCTTCGTTTCCGCCGGGCTTACCAGATCTGCGACAGGATCGCCGCCACCAGGGTGGTCAGCACCATCACCGCCGCCAGCGCCAGACAGACCACACGGGTCATGAGCTGCTTTCTGTCCTGCTTCTTCTTCGTCGTCATGCTCTCGCCTCCTGCGGCCGGCCTTTCGACCGGCGCGCGTTTTATTTGTCCTCTTCCTTCTCCGCCGCCTGCTCCGTGCGGCAGATGCGCACGCAGGTCACGCGGCGCTTATCCATGCTGATGACCGTGCCCTGCAGACCGGGTACCTCGAAGGTGGCACCAACGCTGGGAATGCGCCCCAGCACCTCGCCGGCCCAGCCACCCACGGTCTCGGCCTCGTAGGGATCCTCCAGACCGAGCTGCTCCAGCAGCTCGCTCAGCTGCATGCCGCCGTCCACCAGCATGGAGCCGTCCTCGCGGGTGATGAGCTCCTGATTCACATCGTCGTGCTCGTCATAGATCTCGCCCACCAGCTCCTCCAGCACGTCCTCCATGGTCACGATGCCCTCCGTGCCGCCGAACTCATCCAGCACCACCACGATGTGGGTCTTGGTGGACTGGAACAGCTTGAGCAGCTTGGAGACCATCAGCGTACTGGGCGCGTAGACGGGCGGCTGCATGATCTGCCCGATGTCCGTCACGCCCTCATGCTGGGCCACGTAGAAGTCCTTCTCGTTGAGGATGCCCACCACATGGTCGATGTCCTCGTGGTACACCGGCACGCGGGAATAGGCCGTGTCCCGAAACAGGTCTGCCGCCTCCTCCATGGTGGCGGTGTCCTCCAGCGCGGTCACGTCCACGCGGGGGGTCATGATCGCCAGCACGTCCTGGTCGTTGAACTCGATGGCGGAGCGAATCAGCTCGCCCTCGTGGGCGTCCATGTCGCCCTCGGACTGCGCCTCGTCCACCATGTTCATCAGCTCGGCCTCGATGTGGCTCTCGCCCTCCTTCGGCTTGAACACCCTGGTCATCAAACGCCGCCACAGGGCGAACAGGGCGTTCACGGGCCCGAGCAGCTTCATGAGCAGCTTCAGCGGGCCCGCCACCGCCATGGCGATGGTCTCCGGGGATTCCTTCGCCAGCGTTTTGGGCGATACCTCGCCAAAGAGCAGAATCAGCAGCGTCATCACCACAGTGGAGAGCGTCGCGCCCATGCTGCCCGCAAGGCCGGTGAACAGCACCGTGGCAATCGAGGTGCCGGCGATGTTCACCACGTTGTTGCCCACCAGAATGGTGGTCAGCAGCCGGTCATACTGCTCGGCCAGCTCCAGCGCCGCGGCGGCTCTTGTCTTGCCGTCCTGCTGCAGGGTCTTCAGCTTGACCTTGTTGACCGCGGAATAGGCCGTCTCAGAACAGGAAAAGAACGCGGACAGCGCCACGCACACGGCGAGGGCTGCCACCATGATCCACATGGCAGGTGTCATGAAAATCAGACAATCCTTTCAGCTTCTGCCCGTTTTCCGGGCAGGTCGTCACGACGGAGGGTGTGCGGAACGCACGAACTGCCGCAACAGCAACTGGGAGGCTGATCCATGATTCCCCACACTCCTTCCGTCTGGTTACAGAATAACAGTCTATATTATAGCACGTTGCCCTCTGAAATGCAATTCGTTCCCGGGCCTGCCGCAGGATTTTACGATTCAGCATCCCGCTGCCTGCGCTCCATCCGCAGCCAGCTCGCCAGCCCGTACAGGTCGTTGACGAAGAACATCACGAAGCACACCGCCACCGAGAGGTAGAACGTGCTGGTCATCGACGCCAGCACCCACAGCACGATCAGCACCAGGTCGTTCGCCGCGTAGGCCAGCGCGTAGTAGGGGCTCCGGCGGAAGGTGAGGTAAACCGCCAGAAGGCTGGTCGTCACCGACAGGGTGCTCGGCAGCAGGTTCGCTGTGCCGAAGGCGCGCAGGATCAGGTAAAAGACCCCGGTCACGACCGCGGACAGCAGCAGCATGAACGCCGTCTCCCTGCCGGTGATGCGGTTGACCCGCACCTCGCTCCGCCGCCCCTGATAGGGATTGCGCAGCCAGGAGACGAGCGCCAGCATCGCCATGGGCGCCGTCATGCCCAGGTAGGTGATCATCTCCCCGTAGTAGGCGAAGCCGTAGGAGATGACCCCGTAGAGCAGGCTGAACACGACGATCAGCGCCTGTCCTGCCGGGTTGCCCTTCGCGCAGAGAATCAGCGCCGTCGCGCCGATCAGCGAGGCCACGAGGGTCAGCTGACTCCCGCCGTTGAAGGCAAAGAAGGCAAGCGAGATCAGCAGCACGGAGGAGCCCCACAGCAGGAGCTCTCCCCGGGTGAAGTAGCGAAGCAGTCGTCTGAGCGGATTCATGTGCGTTCCATTCCTTTCGTGAAAAACAGCATCCGCATACACATCTTCCAAGACCTGACGATGTGTAAACGAATGCTGTGCATTCCTACCCGGTGGCAGTGGTGGTATCATAGCACATCGCCGTCCCGCTGTAAAGACATGTCGCGATGTTTTTTCTTCCGGCTGCGCCGCCCGGGGGCGCTTTTCTCAGCCGTCCAGCTCCTCGTCCACCAGCTGCTGGAGCAGCACGGGGTTCGCCATGCCGCCGGTCAGCCGCATGGCGGCGCCCATCAGCGCCTTCTTCAGCGGCAGCTTGCCCTTGCGGTAGCCCTCCACCATGGCGGGGTTCTCCGCGATGGCCTGACGCACCGCGTTGCGCAGCGCCTCGGGGTCATTGAGCTGACGCAGCCCGTTGCGCTCCACGTAGGCCACGGGATCCTCGTCCTGCTCCCAGAGGGCCGCGACGGCCTTCTTCGCGGCGCCGCTGTTGATGACGCCCTCCTCCTGCATGGTGGCAATCTGCGCCAGATGCGCCGGAGCGATGCGGATGGCGGTGCTCTCGCCCTCCAGCAGACGGAACACCTCGGTGATCATCAGGTTCGCCAGCGTGCGAGGCGCACGGGTGGACTGGGCCGCCTGCTCGAAGTACTCGGCGAAGGCCTTCTCGCTCACCAGCTGCTCGGCGGCATAGCTGGTCAGCCCATACTGCTCCATGTACGCGGCCTTGCGGGCGTCGGGCAGCACCGGCAGCTCGTCCCGCCACGCCCTCACCGTTGCTTCCGGCAGCACGATGGGCGCCAGGTCAGGATCCGGGAAGTAGCGGTAGTCGTTGGCATTCTCCTTGCGGCGCATGGAGCTGGTCTTGCCGGTGGTCTGGTCAAAGCGGCGGGTCTCCTGCTCGATGGTCTCGCCCTTGCGCAGGGCCTCCACCTGACGGCGGTACTCCTCCTCGATGGCGCGCTGCACGCTCTGGAAGCTGTTCAGGTTCTTCATCTCGGTGCGGGTGCCGAAGGGCTCGCCGGGCTTGTGGATGGACAGGTTCACGTCGCAGCGCAGGCTGCCCTCGTTCATCTTGCAGTCGCTGACGCCCGTGTAGGCGATGACGGCCTTCAGCTTCTGCAGATAGGCCACCGCCTCCTGGGGCGTGCGGATATCCGGCTCGGACACGATCTCAATCAGCGGTACGCCGCAGCGGTTGCAGTCAATCAGCGTGCCCTTCTCCGGGTCGTGCACCAGCTTGCCCGCGTCCTCCTCGATGTGGATGCGGGTGATGCCGATGTCCTTGCTACCCTTGGGGGTCTCGATGGTCAGGTGGCCCGCCAGACACAGGGGCAGGTCATACTGGCTGATCTGATAGGCCTTGGGCAGGTCGGGATAGAAGTAGTTCTTGCGATCCTGCTTGCTGTACTTGCTGATGGTGCAGCCGGTGGCGAGACCGGCCTTCACCGCGTAGTGCACCACCTCGGCGTTGAGCACCGGCAGCGTGCCCGGGAAGCCCATGCACACCGGGCAGCACTGGGTGTTTGGCTCCGCACCGAAGGTGGTGGGACAGGAGCAGAAGATTTTGGTTTTCGTTTTCAGCTCGACGTGTACCTCCAGGCCGATGACCATCTCGTACCCGTCCAACATACGCCATTCCGCCATTACAGCGACACCTCCTTCACGACCTCACCCAGCGCCTTCTCCAGCGCATAGCCCACACGGTACAGAAGCGGCTCGGAGAAGGTGGCGCCCATCAGCTGAAGCCCCACCGGTAGCCCGGCCCGATCCAGCCCGCAGGGCATGGACAGCGCGGGAATGCCCGCGATGTTCACCGGCACCGTATGGATGTCGCCCAGATACATTTCCAGGGGGCTCATGGTCTTTTCCCCCAGCTTGTAGGCCGTGGTGGGGGCCACCGGGCCCAGCAGGCAGTCGCAGTCGTGCAGCACCCGCTCGAAGTCCCGGATGACCAGCGTCCGCACCTGCAGCGCCTTCTTGTAGTAGGCGTCAAAGTAGCCGGCAGAAAGGGTGTAGGTGCCCAGCAGGATGCGGCGCTTCACCTCCGCGCCGAAGCCCTCGGAGCGGCTCTTGACATACAGCTCCTCCAGATCGGCATACTCTGCGGCCCGGTGACCGTAGCGCACGCCGTCAAAGCGGGCCAGATTGGAGGACGCCTCCGCGCTCGACAGCACATAGTAGGCGGGCAGCGCGTATTCCAGCGAGGGAATGCTGACCTCCCGGATGATGGCGCCCTGCTTCTCCAGCGCCTTCGCGGCACCGGTCACGGCCTCGCGCACCTCCGCGGACAGGCCCTCGGCAAACATCTCCCGGGGCAGGCCGATTTTGAGGCCCTTCACGCCGTCCTTCAGCTGGCGGTTCATGGGCGTGTAGCCGCGCTTGACGGAGGTGGTGTCCCGGCGGTCATAGCCGCAGATGACATCCAGCGCCAGGGCGTTATCCTCCACCGTATGGGTCATGGGGCCGATCTGATCCAGGGAGGAGGCGAAGGCCACCAGTCCGTAGCGGCTCACCATGCCGTAGGTGGGCTTCATGCCCACCACGCCGCAGAAGGCCGCAGGCTGACGGATGGAGCCGCCGGTATCGCTGCCCAGGGAGAAGGGCGCCTCCCGCGCCGCGACACAGGCCGCGCTGCCGCCGGAGGAGCCGCCGGGCACCCGATCCAGGCCCCAGGGGTTGTGCGTGACGTGGAACGCGCTGTTCTCGGTGGTGGAGCCCATGGCGAACTCATCCAGGTTCGTCTTGCCCAGCAGCACGCAGCCGGCGCTCCGCAGCTTCTCCCACGCGCAGGCGTCATAGGGCGGCACAAAGTCCTCCAGCATTTTGGAGGCGCAGGTCGTCCGGATGCCCCGGGTGCAGATGTTGTCCTTGACCGCCACGGGCACACCGCAGAGCGGGTGCACCTTCTGCCCGCTGCGGCGGAGCGCGTCGGCCTCATCGGCCTGACGCAGGGCCTCCTCCCGGCACACGGTCAGATAGGCGCCCACCTTCGGCTCCACCCGCTCCACGCGATCCAGATAGGCCTCGGTGGCCTCACGGGAGGTCACTTCGCCCCGGCGCAGCGCCTCCGACAGCTCGGTCAGGGTCATGCTGGTGATTTCCTTCATGGCGATTGCCTCCTCTCTCATTCAAAGGTCTTGGGCACCGTGGGGCAGGTCTCCGTGGCGGTGGCCGCGTTCTGCAGCAGCAGGGCACGGTCGAAGGGCGCCTCGGGGACATCCTCGCGGAACACGTTCTCGGTGGGGATCACATGCGCGGTCATGGGCACATCCGTGGTGTCCACGCCCTGCAGCGTCTCGGCAAACTGGAGGATGGTGGACAGCTCGCCGCCCATCCGCTCCTCCTCCTCGGGGCTCAGGGCCAGCTTTGCCAGCTCCGCCACCTGACGAACCGCCATGGTGGGCTTGCGCTTCGGGCGCTTCGTCTCGTCGGCGCCCGCCGCCACGCCCAGCTTCAGCACCTCCAGCTGCTCCGCGTCCACGAAGTCCGGCGCGCCGGTCATCAGGCAGGAGGCGTCGCGCACCTTCGGGAACGCGATGACATCGCGCAGGCTGTCCGCGCCCAGCAGCAGCATCACGAAGCGATCCAGACCGAAGGCAAAGCCACCATGGGGCGGGGTGCCGTACTGGAAGGCGTCGATCAGGAAGCCGAAGCGCTGCCGCGCCGACTCCTCGGTGAAGCCCAGGGCCCGGAACATGGTCGCCTGCACATCGGCGCGGTGGATTCGGATGGAGCCGCTGCCCAGCTCGGTGCCGTTGAGCACCACGTCGTAGGCCTGGGAGCGAACCCGGCCCGGGTCGGTAAAGAGGTACTGCATGTCCTCCTCGTAGGGCATGGTAAAGGGATGGTGGGTCGCCACCCAGCGCTGCTCGTCCTCGCTCCACTCGAACTCCGGGAAGTCGGTCACGAAGCAGAACTGATAATCATCCCTGGGGCGCAGGCCCAGCATGTCGCCCACCTCCAGACGCAGACCGCACAGCGTCCGGCACACCACCTCAAACTTGTCCGCGCAGAACAGGATGAAGTCGCCGTTCTCAGCGTCCAGCGCATCCAGCAGCTCCTGCCACTGGGCCCTGGTGAAGTACTTCTGCAGAATGGAGTTGACCTCGCCGCTCTCGTGAATCAGAATCCACGCCATGCCCTTGGCCCCGTAGGAGACGGCATGGTCGGTCAGCGTTTCGATGGTGGTACGGGTGAATTTGTCGCCGCAGCCCTTGCAGTTCAGCGCCCGCACCTTGCCGCCCTGATCCGCCACCTTGCGGAACACCGAGAAGGTACAGCGGGAGGCCAGCTCCGTCACGTCGCGGATGCGCATGCCAAAGCGCAGGTCGGGCTTGTCGCAGCCGTACCAGTCCATGGACTCCTGCCAGGTCAGGCGCGGGAAGGTGTAGTCCACCGTCCTGCCCATCACCTCATGGAACACGGTCTTGAACAGCTTTTCCAGGTGCTGCAGGATGTCCTCCTGATCCACGAAGGACATCTCCATGTCCACCTGCGTGAACTCCGGCTGACGGTCGGCGCGGAGATCCTCGTCGCGGAAGCAGCGGGCGACCTGATAGTACCGGTCCAGCCCGCCCACCATCAGCAGCTGCTTGAAAATCTGCGGGCTCTGGGGCAGGGCGTAGAAGGTGCCCGGATGCACGCGGCTGGGCACCAGATAGTCGCGGGCGCCCTCGGGGGTGGATTTGCACAGCATGGGCGTCTCCACCTGACAGAAGCCCTCCGCGTCCAGGAAATGCTCCGTCGCCAGCTGCACCTTGTGGCGGAAGCGCAGCGCGTTCTGCATGGCGGGGCGGCGCAGGTCGAGGTAGCGGTACTTCAGCCGCAGCTCCTCGCGCACCTTCGCGTCCTCATCCAGCGCATAGGGCAGGGGCTTCGCCTCGCTCAGCACCTCCAGCGCCGTGGCCTTCAGCTCCACCTCGCCCGTGAGCAGGCGCGGGTTGTAGGTGCTCTCGTCCCGGTGGCGGATTTCGCCCGTCACCTGCACCACGCTCTGCATGTGCACGCTCTCCGCCCGGTGGAAGTCCTCCTCCGGCAGGTAGGACAGGTCACACACCACCTGCGCGATGCCCTCCCGGTCCTTCACGTCCAGGAAGATGACGCCGCCCATGTCGCGCTTGGTCTGCACCCAGCCGCACAGCGTGGCCGTCTGCCCCATATGCTCCCTGCGAATCTGTCCGCAATAATGCGTCCGCTTCATCCTGATTCCTCCTTGCTCCATGGCTGTTTCCATGAAAAAGCGTCCTTCCTCCCTGTCATGGGACGAAGGACGCCTGTCTTCGCGGTACCACCCAAATTAAGCCTTCTTCAGACTTATCTCATCAGCAACGGGACCTTTCCGCTTTCGGAATCGTCCGATTGCCCGAAGCTGTTACGGGCTTCACCCGTCCGTGCCTACTGACCGCTTCCTTCGGAAGGGCGTTCGGGCGGCGGCTCCAAGCTGTTTCTTCACCGTTCCTCACCTGCCGCACTCGCACCTTCACGCGGCTCTCTGCCTGGCTGGTTTCCGGCTACTGCTGCTTTTCACAGCCTTTGCGGAGCTTGCGCTCCTGTGAAATTGACGCTATTGTAGCACGGCGCGTTCCGCTTGTCAAGGAAAAAACAGCGAAAGAACACGAACGCCGCAGGGCTTACAGCGCCTTCTCCACCATTTCGTTCAGCTCCGACTTGGGCATGTAGCCCACGCGCTGATCCACCAGCTGACCGCCCTTGAACAGCAGCAGGGTGGGAATGCTCATCACGCCGAACTTCTTCGCCAGGTCGGGGCAGTCGTCCACGTTCACCTTGCCCACGCTGAGGGTGTCCTCATGCTCGCGGCTCACCTCGTCCACCACGGGCGAGAGCATCCGGCAGGGGCCGCACCAGGAGGCCCAGAAGTCCACCAGCACGGTCTTGTCCGGCTGATTCACAAAGCTGTCAAAGGTTTCCGATTTGATTTCCATGGCCATTTCCATTCACCTCAGTCATCATGATTGTTTGATTGTTTTTCCGGTTCCCCGGGCCGCATGGCGTCATCGCTCACAGCCCGGTGGAAGCCGTGGCCGCGGGGCACTCCGCCTTGGGGATCACGCGCAGGAGCTGCGGACGCCACTGCGGGTCATTCCGGCGCTTCTTCTCCGTCAGGGCGACAGCGCCCAGCGTCACCGCCAGACCCAGTGCGCCGCCGACGATGCCGGCGACCGCCTCCTGCGCGGGAAAGAGCAGCGTGCCCGCCGCGACACCCGCCAGCAGGCCGCCCAGGGGCAGCACATACGCCAGCAGGGAGGCCTTCATGACCGTGGCGGAGGGCATGTCCACCACGGCGAAGTCGCCAACCTCCGCCGTCCCCTTCACCGTCACCTGCATCCTGTCCCTCGCCCCCTGGCACGCATGGCACTTGCCGCAGTCCGTCGGACGGCAGAATGTGATCTCCACACACTCGCCGCGCACCGCCGTAACCTCACCTATCCGTTCCATGCTGTACGCCTCCTTCTGTCCTGCCCGAGCGGGCATTTTCCCACTTCTATTATACCACGTTTTCCCGCGTTGCAAACCCCCTTTCTTCATTTTTCTCCCGAATATCCGCAGACGATCCGCACGCCTCCTGCATCCACCTCCGTGTGCGCCTGCACCATGGTCAGCAGCAGGGTGCGCTCCTCCTCGCTCAGGCTCTCCCGGCCCGTGACCACGGTCACGCTGCCGGGGGTCACCACCGCCACGCAGGGCCACAGCCCGCTCTCCAGCAGCGCGCCCTCCAGGGCGGACTGCTGCTCCCGCTGCGAGACCAGCGTTTGCAGACGAAGGGCGGCATCCTCCCGGGTCTGTTCGTCCACCTCCGACGCATCCACCAGCGCCTGCAGCGCCGCCATGTCCTGCAGCGCCGTTTCGTCCCGCTGCTGGCGGTAGACCTCCATGGGCGTCTGCTGCGCGGCGCTGCCGCTGTAGGTCACCGGCAGGGCGACCGCCGTGGATTCCTCCGAGATGCGGCTCGTGTTCAGCTGCGACGACACCGCCAGCATCACCACCAGCAGCCCCAGCAGCAGCAGGTTCCGGTACTTCATGAACCATGTGAGCATCGCTATTCCTCCTTGCGCTGAAAAATACTGATCTCGTCCGCGTCCAATTCCAGCAGCGTCATGACAGCGCGGGTCAGCCGGAGCTGCACGGAAACGTCCCCCGCCCCGTCCGCCACCACCACCGCGCCGCAGGGCACCGTCCCGTCCTCATCCTGGAAGGACACCGCCACTTCCACCCGTCCCGCGCCCTCCATGGCGGACAGCACCCGGGACAGCTGCGCCTCCAGCGGTGTGGCGCTGCTCTGCGCCTCCCCGGTGCCGCCGCTGCCCAGCGTCAGGCACAGCAGCACGCACAGCCCGATGAGCGCGAAGATCCAGCCGTCCCGCCGCAGGCGCTCCATCAGCTTGCTCATGGCAGGCTCTCCCCCTCCGCACGTCTTGCATAGACCTCCTCCGCCGAATCGGAGGGGACGAAGCGCACCTCCGTCAGCACCGTCTCCGGCGCCTCCCCCGCGTCCAGACGCAGGGACGGCAGCAGCGCCCCCACGCCGTCCACCCACAGGCTCACCAGCAGCACCCCCACCACAAACACCGCCGTCCTTCGCAGCGTCCCCTCCCGCAGCAGGGTCAGCACCGCGCAGCAGCACATGGACAGCGCCGAAAACCGCCAGAGCAGCTCCATTTTTATCACCTCAGCATCATCGTCATGCCGCTCACCGCAATCAGCTGCGCGATGAGCATGAGAAACATCGCCGCGGCGCACAGCTGGATGATGAAAAGCAGCATGAGCAGCTCGGAAAACTCGTGGATGCAGTCCGCCAGCGGGCCGTCGGACACGGGCTGCATCACGGCGGCGGTCAGCTTGTAGAGCACCGCCGCCGCCAGCGTCTGACCCCTGGGGCCGATGCACCAGGAGACGATCCGCAGCAGCCCCGTGACCCCCAGAGCGCTCTGCACCAGCATGCCGCTGCCGATGAGCGCGTCCACCGTGTCCGCAAAGAGCCCGCCCACCACAGGAATCAGGTTGTCCATGGCGTACTTCGCGGTGCGGATGGTTACGCCGTCCACCGCCGCCGCCGTCACGCCCCGGGTCGCCAGCACGCCGATGAACACCGTGAAGCAGACCCCCAGCGACCAGCTCGCCAGCTGCCGCAGCAGCTTCGCCAGCCGGGTCACCCGCACGCCGTCGCCCAGATAGCACAGCATGGTCAGCACCGCCGCCCCCGCCGTGAGCGGGACGGTGACGTGCCGGATCAGTCCCGTCATGGAGCTTGCCGCCGTGACCACCGCCGGCTGCAGCAGCGCCGAGCCCGCCGAGCCGCCCACCGCCGCCATCATCGTCAGCAGCAGCGGAAAAAGGCCCTGCATCCCGCTGCTCATCCGATCCATGGTCGTCAGGCACAGGCTGCTGTGCTCGCTCAGGTCCTGCGAGAGGAACACGCACACCAGCAGGCTGCACACCACCTGCCCCGCCTCCGCGCTCCTGCCGGACAGCCTTCTGAGAATGCTCCAGATGACCGCCGGCGCGCACAGCCGGGTGATCCGCCACAGGCTGCCCGTCCACGCGGAGGCGAAGCGGTTCAGAAGAAGCCGCATCATGTCATCGAAGGAGAGCGTCAGCTCACCCCGCGCGATTTTCCGCAGCGTCTCCCGGAAGCCGCCCGTCGCCGCGAAGGGGTCGGCGGACTGCAGCGCCTCCTCCAGCGCGGCGGTATCCAGACCATCGATGACCTGATCCAGCGCGTCGCTCAGCGTGACCTCCCCGCAGGCCCCCGACACCGGTACGAGCAGCGCCGCCAGCAGCAGGGCCAGGGCCGTCAGGCGCCTCATGGCGACAGCTCCATCATCTGCCGCAGCAGCGTCTCCATGGCGGGCAGCGCCAGCGTCAGCAGCATCACCCGCCCCGCCAGCTCCGTTTTCATCGCCAGTCCTTCCTCCCCGGCATCCCGGCAGGTCTGGGAGGCGAAGTCCATGAGCAGGCTGATGCCCGTCACCTTCAGCAGCTGCATCAGGTACCCGTCCTGCACGCCGCCCTTCTCCGACAGGGTTACCAGCCCGGTCATGATCTCCCGCACCCCGGGCAGCGCCATGAGCAGCAGCATGCACCCCGCCGCCACCGCCGCCACCGTCGCCACCTCCGGCTTCAGGCGGCGCAGCAGCAGCAGGATGAGTGCCGCCCCCACCGCGAAGCCCGCCAGCTTCAAAGCGTTCATCGCCGCACCTCGCGTCAGTAGAGTTGAAAGATGGTCTGCACGCTGCCAAAGAGCTGCGAGATGATGTCCACCACCATCAGCAGCGCGATGGCAACCCCCGCCACCGCCGCCAGGGTGGACAGCTCGTCGCGGCCCGCCTGCCGCAGCACGGCGCACACCACCCAGGTCAGCACGCCAACCCCGGCGATCCGAAACAGAAGCTCGATCTGCATGCTCTCTCCTCACAACAGCAGAATGGTCACACAGGCCCCCACCGTCCAGCCCAGGGAGGCCCACATCCGCGCATCCCGCCGGACGGTCTGTCCCGCCTCCTCGCACAGGGGCGCCAGCTCGGCGCGGGCCTGCTCCACCGCGAGGCACCGGGCCTCCAGGCTGCCGTGGCTCAGCCGCTCCGCCATGCGCTCCAGCACGTCCCGCTCCGGCATCGGGAGGGCCAGGGCGCGCACCTGTGCGGACAGAGGCTCCCTCGGCGCTGTCCGCAGCCCCCGGGCGACGGTCTGCAGGGCCTGATCCGGCAGGCCCGTGCCGTCCGCCGCCATCGCCAGGGCGTCGGGCAGGGCATAGGCGCTCTCCTGCAGCAGCAGCTGAAGGCGCTGCACCAGCGCGTCCCACCGTCTGAGGCGGGCCGCCTGCGCCCGCAGCGC
>JAEDKS010000087.1 GCA_016295665.1 Clostridia bacterium | reverse complement strand
GACATCCCGGCGGACATGACCGACCGCATCGCGGGGGAGATTGCGCTGTGACATCGTGCGCGTGACGCGCTTTGCACGGTTGGTTCATCATTCATCCCGTTTCCCAACACGATTCCCACGAGGAGGAAGGAGCGGTTTCCATGACGAAGATTCTGGTGCTCAACGGCCCCAACATCAACATGACCGGGCTGAGGGAGAAAACGGTGTACGGGGCACAGTCCTACGACGACCTGGTCGCCATGGTGCGCGACGAGGCGGAGAAGCTCGGGTGCGAGGTGCGGTGCGTACAGTCCAACCACGAGGGGGCGCTCATCGACGCCATCCAGCAGGCCTACTTCGACGGCTTCGACGGCATCGTGTTCAACCCCGGCGGCTACACCCACACCTCCGTGGCGCTGCATGACGCCATCGCGTCCGTGCCCCTGCCCACCATCGAGGTGCACATGAGCAACATCCACGCCCGGGAGGAGTTCCGCCACGTGTCCATGACCGCCTCCGCCTGCCGGGGACAGATCGTGGGCTTCGGCTTCCAGGGGTACGCCATGGCGATGGGAGCGCTGTGCAGGAGCGCCCGGTTCAGCCCCGCCAAGGCATAAAAAACGCCCGCTGGGCCACGATACAAATTGACAGAGGCGGCAAAGGGGTGTACAATAGCCCCGGAGCCACCGTCAGGGGCTTGCGACAAAGGGAGGAGAACAGGTATGGGCATCATCGCCTCAAGAAATCTGGAGGAGCAGCGCCGCGAGGAGCACGGCATCGAGTATTTTGACCGGGGCGTGCTGGAGGGCCGCAACGGTCGCCGCTACGCCCGGTTTGCCATTCACACCCACTTCATCGAGGTCGGCGAGGATCAGGCCGAGCTCGTGCGCCGGTACGTGCTGCCCCTGTCCCAGCCCGGGGACGTGCTGTCCTTCGGCGCCAAGGTCATGGCCATGTGCACGAAAAACGTGCGCACCAAGGAGCAGGTGCACCCCGGCTTCTGGGCCAAGCTGCTGGCGCCCTTCGCGGGCATCAATGAGACCGGCGTGGGCATGCACGAGCCCTACAAGCTGCAGCTGGTCATCGACCTGGTGGGCGCGCCGAGGGTGGTGTTCGCGGCCTTCGTGTCCGCCATCACGCGGCCCTTTGGCGTGCACGGGCTGTTCTACAAGATCTGCGGACACGGCGTGGCGGGCATCGACGGGTTCTACTTCCGCTCCAGCTTCGACCGCTACAAGGAGCTGGCGCTCATCAACCCCGACAACCCCGTGGCGCTGTGCAACGCGCTGGAGAAGGAAACCGGCATCCCCGTGGTCATCATGGATGCCAACGACATCGACCAGAACCAGCTGGGCAAGTGCGATGACTTCCCGCTGACCGACGACGAGATTCAGGACGCCATGCGCGACAACCCCTCCGGACAGGGGGACGAGCTGACGCCGTTCATTCTGATTCGGCCCCTGAGCTGAACCAGCCGCGCCTCCCGCATCCCGGGGGGCGCTTTTCCTGTGCGCGGGGGCTGCGGCGCGGGGGGCGGTCACAGGGTGCAGAAAAGGGAGCCGCGTTTCTGCAGCTCCCTTGCGTGTGGGGTTAAATGGGCTCGAACCATCGACCTTCACGATGTCAACGTGACGCTCTAACCAACTGAGCTATAACCCCATCCGGTCAGCGATATGTATTATAGCACAGACGCGGAAAAAATGCAAGGGGGTTTTTGCAGTTTTTTCCCGGGGAAAAGCGTCGAAAGGGCGTTTTTTGCCGTGGAATTTGCTGTCGAATCCTGACTTTCTTTGGATTTTTTGGTCTTGTTTTGAAAAAACACTTTTCAACCGGACGAATCTATGCTACAATAGGAACCGGAATTCAGAAGCGCCCCCACGCGGGACGCGCAAAAGGCCCATTGTGTGAGGTTTCCTGCTTTCGCAGGCTTCCCGCGCAGGCGCGAATGATAGTTTGGAGGAATGCAACCATGATTACCGCTGGCGATTTCAGAAAAGGCATTACCGTGGAGTGGGAGAACGGCGTATGGACCATCGTCGACTTCCAGCATGTCAAGCCCGGCAAGGGCGCGGCCTTCGTCCGCACCAAGCTCAAGAATGTCATGACCGGTGCTGTCGTTGAGACCAGCTTCAACCCCACCTTCAAGACCAGCAAGGCCATTATCGAGTCCAAGGAAATGCAGTACGTCTACAACGACGGTGACCTGTACTACTTCATGGACATCGAGACCTACGAGCAGATCCCCATGAGCCACGACAAGGTGGAGGACGCCATCCCCTACGTCAAGGAGGGCACCAACGTCACCGTGCGCTTCTTCAAGGGCCAGCCCTTCTCCGTGGAGGCGCCCAACTTCGTGACCCTGCAGATCACCGACACCGAGCCCGGCTTCAAGGGCGACACCGCGTCCAACACCTTCAAGCCCGCCACCCTGGAGACCGGCTACTCCCTGCAGGTGCCGCTGTTCATCAACACCGGTGACATGATCCGCGTCGACACCCGCACCGGCGAGTACATGGAGCGCGCCTGATTTCCACGAAGCGCTCTCCCGCTCCACCAAAGATGCCATTCACAGAGGACTATGAAGCAACACGAAATGGAGGCAAAGGCTATGAGCAAATTGACAGACCGTGCCAGCTACCTGAAGGGACTTGCCGAGGGCATGAAGCTGAACATTGAGAAGGACGCCAACCGCCTGATTGTGGAGATCATCCAGCTGCTGAATGAGACCACCGACCGTCTCGACGCGGTGGAGGAGGAGCTGGAGGACATGGACAGCTACATGGCGGACATGGAGGGCGATGTGGCGGCGCTGAAGGATCGCCTCTTTGGCGAGGATGACCCCGAGATCCGCGACGAGTTCGACGACGAGGACGAGCGCATCACCTACCCCTGCCCCTCCTGCGGGAAAATCCTGCAGTTCCGCACCAAGGACGTGGATTTCAGCGAGGACTACCGCTGCCCCTCCTGCGAGGAGCCGGTGTTCCCTGAGCTCTCTGACGAGGACGACGACGAGCCCGCGCCCAAGGCGGACGAGGACGACGACATCGAGAGCCCCGAGAGCGACGAGTGACAGGGAGCCCTGACGGGCAGTCAACGAACACCATCCGCAGCGTTCCTTCCCGGGACGCTGCATTTTGCGTAAGGAGCGATTGGCCATGATTCGGCTCAACTGTGACTATCTGGAGGGGTGCCATCCGGCGGTGCTCCGGGCGCTCTGCGACACGAATCTGGAGCAGAACCCCGGCTACGGCCTTGACCCCCACTGCGAAAACGCCGCCCGGCTCATCCGGGAGACCTTCGCCTGCCCGGACGCCGCTGTCCACTTCCTCGTGGGCGGCACCCAGGCCAACACCACCATCATCTCCGCCGCCCTCAGGCCCTGGGAGGGCGTGCTCTGCGCGGAGACGGGACACATCAACGTCCACGAGACCGGCGCGATTGAGGCCAGCGGACACAAGGTGCTGGCCCTGCCGGGGCGTGAGGGCAAAATCACCGCGGAACAGGTCGCGGAGGCTGTGCGGCTTCAGGGGGACGACGAGCACGTGGTGCGGCCCGGGATGGTCTACGTGTCCATGAGCACCGAGGTGGGCACGCTGTACTCCCTGCGGGAGCTGGGCGCGCTGCACGACACGTGCCGGGAACTGGGCCTTCTGCTGTTCGTGGACGGGGCGCGGCTGGGGTACGCGTTGGCGGCGCCGGGGTGCGACATGACCCCCGCCCAGCTGGCGGAGCACTGCGACGTGTTCACCGTCGGCGGCACCAAGGTGGGCGCGCTGTTCGGGGAAGCGGTGGTCATCCGGTGCCCCGCCCTCGCCACGCGCTTCCGCTATGCCATCAAGCAGCGGGGCGGTATGCTCGCCAAGGGGCGGCTGCTGGGCATTCAGTTCGAGGCGCTGATGGAAAATGGGCTGTACTTTGACATCGCCGGGCGGGCCGTGCGGCAGGCGCTGCGCATCCGGGACGCGTTCATTGACCAGGGCATCCCCTTCACCTGCCCCTCCCCCACCAACCAGCAGTTCCCCATCCTGACGGACGCGCAGGCCGAGGCCCTCGGGCGGGACTTCGTGCTGGAGAGGCAGGGGCGCGTGGACGCGGGGCACGTGGCGATGCGGGTGTGCACGTCCTGGGCGACCACCGATGAGATGGTCGAGCGGTTCATCGGGGCCGTGCGGGCGCTGTGAAGGGGGTGCGGGGATGACCACCATCGGCTTCCGGCGGGAGTGGGACGACGACCTCCACATCACGCTGCGCACCATTGACTTCAGCAACCTGGACGCGGTTGTCCGGATGCAGGTCAAATACCCCCACACCCTGTACGTCAAGAGCAACGCGGTCAGCCTCGCCGAGGCGTACGTGGCCCAGCAGCAGGGCAAGCGCATCCTGCCCTTCGCCATCTACGCGGAGCAGACGCTGGTGGGGCTCGTGCGGATCGGGTACGGGCGCATCAGGCCCAAGGAGCCCCCGGTCTCGGACGGCAACTACCACCTGTGGCCCTTCATGCTGGACGAAAAGTGGCTTGACCGGGGGTTTGAGCGCGTGGTGCTGGAGCTGGTGCTGGCCTACCTGCACACGGAGCCCCTCGGGCCCGCCCAGCAGGTCTGGACGTCCATCTTCCCCCTCTCCGACGAGGGCACCAAGCTGTACATGACCCTCGGGTTCAAGCGGAACGGGGAATACTACGGGGACGACGTGGTGGCGTCCCGGTACCTCCACGCGCCGGCGGACACGCGGCGGGTGCTGGAAATCGAGGAGACGAGCCCATGATGTACCTGACCTCCTTCACCTTCCCCGACGCGGAGCAGGAGACGGAGTTCTTCATCCGGGAGGTCAGGCGCACCTGCTACGACAGCTACTACCCGTTTCAGGTGCTGGGGCGGTGCGGCCTTACCCGGCTGGACTTCGAGCCGGTGACCGTGCTGTGCGGGGGGAACGGGTGCGGCAAGTCCACGGCGCTGAACGTGATGGCGGAGAAGCTGGGACTTCTACGCGACACGCTCTGCAACCGGACGGACTTCTTTTCGGCGTACACCGGGATGTGCGAGGCGCAGGTGCGCGGGGAGGTGCCCGGGGGGAGCCGCATCATCACCAGCGACGACGTGTTTGACTTCATGCTGAACCTCAGGGCCATCAACCAGGGCATCGACCGGAAGCGGGAGGAGCTGTTCGAGGACTACAGCCGCTTCAATGACACAAGGCCCGGGCACGAGTTCCGCTTCCAGCTGCGCTCCATGGACGACTACGAGACGCTGCGGGACATGAACCGGGCACGGCACACCACCCAGTCGAAATACGTGCGGGAGCGGCTGATGCGCAACGCCCGGGAGCACTCCAACGGGGAGAGCGCGCTGATGTACTTTCAGGAGAAGCTGCGGGACGGGGGGCTGTACCTGCTGGACGAGCCGGAGAACAGTTTGTCCCCGGAAAAGCAGCTGGCGCTGGTTCAGTACCTGGAGGAGAGCGTCCGGTTCTTCGACTGCCAGCTGGTGATTGCCACGCACTCGCCGCTGCTCCTCGGGATGCGGGGGGCGAAGGTGTACCATCTGGACGAGTGCCCGGCCCGGGTTCGGCGGTGGACGGAGCTGCCCGAGGTGCGGGTGTGGCGGGACTTCTTCCGGGCGCACGAGCGGGAATTTCAGGACGATTGAGAGCCTTTTGGGAACACACAAAAGGCCGGCGCTTCCGATGAGGGAGTACCGGCCTTTTTCATGTGCGTCCGGGTTACTTGCGCAGGGTGCGGGACAGCGTGTCGCCCAGCTTCAGGGGGTAGCACAGCAGCCACGCCGCCGCCGCGCCCACGCCCGCCTGAAGGAACTGGAAGGGCAGCTTCAGCAGCGCGTACTCGGGGGTGCTGTAGACGAAGGCGCGGCCCACGGTGTAGCCCAGCACCATGATGAGCGCGCCCGCGATGACCGCCACGCCGCCGGAGGCCCGCTTCTTCGCGCCGCCGAACAGGTGCGCGGACAGCAGGCTGATGACCACCGCCTGCAGGCCATGGGTCACGAGGGACACGAACATGGGCGCCGGGTAGAAGAAGAAGTCCCCCAGGAACGCGCCGATGCCGCCCACCACGAAGGCCCCCAGCGGGTCCAGCAGCAGCGCGGCGGTGTCGATGATGATGTCATTCAGGTACAGGTGGCCCCCCGGCACGGGCACCGAGAAGATGCTCATGCTCAGCACCACGTTCACCGCCGTCAGCATGGCGGTGACGCACATCCAGAGCACCGGGTTCCGCCGGCGAAGATTTCCAAGCAGCATGGTGGCTCCCTCCGTATCAATCGCAAAATCGTGCTGATTATAGCGTGTTTTGGGGGCGCTGTCAAGGGCGCGGCGGGGGGGAATCACGAAAAATACCGCGCAAAAACAGGGATTGCGTCACAGCGCGATTTCGAGCCGCACGGCCCTTCCCAGGAACGTGACCTCGGAGATGGGGGCGGTCACCGCGTCATACTCCCGGTCGTAGCTCTGGAGCAGCACCTGCATCCCCTCCAGCCGCTTGACCTTGCGCAGGTAGCGGTGGCTGTTATACTCCACCAGCATCACCGCGCCGTCCACGGGGCTCTGGGCGGGGACAATCAGCGCGGTGTCCCCGGCGTGGATGCGGAAGCCGCGCATGGAATCGTCCGGGGCCAGGAAGTAGAACACCTTGTCCGGCGCGGCGCCCTCGATGCGGCCCTGCAGAATCGGCACCAGACGCCAGTCCACGGGCTTCATCACGGCGTTCATCACCGGCACCCGCTTGAGCACGGACTGCAGCGCGTCCAGCCACACGGAGCCGGCGACACCCTCGTCCTTGTCCTCCTCCGGGTTCGTCGATGCCACCCGCACCGCCTCGGGCTCCGGGCGCGGGGCGGGGGCGGGCTTCGGGCGGGGCTTCGCCATCTGCGGGGCCACCTGGGCCAGATCGACCGTGGCGGCGATGTCATCCAAGGTGAAGTCGGCTTCGGTCTGGTCGCGCAGGCCGATGGTCTTGAGAATGCGGCGGGCCTGGTCATCGGCGATGATGCGGGTGCCCGCCTCCACCGCCAGCAGGTAGCTCTCGCTGACGCCGCACTTCCGCGCCACCTGCTTGGGGGTCAGCTTCTGGCGCAGGCGCTCGGTGCGGATCAGGTCGCCCAGACGGCTCATGCCTCCGCCCCCTTCTCAGCGGGCTTCTCAGCGGCCTTTTTGGGGCGCTCGCCCACCGTGCCCGTGCGCTTGCAGGCGCTGCGCCGGCGCGGACGGGACGCGCCCATGGCCTCCCGCTCCGCCGGGGTGAACTCCAGATCCTCCGGGAAGTCCTCCCCCGCCCGGGCCGCCGCGCTCAGGGCCTCGAAGTCCTCCTCCCGGCGGTTGGTCACGTTCTCCAGCACCTCCACCACGTCGGAGATGGGCAGGGGAATCGGCTCCTGAAGCACCTTGTCGAAGCGCTCGGTGACCGGAATCGTGTGGGTCAGGAAGTGCATGACCAGCTCCGCCCAGCGCTTGTCCTCGCCCAGGAGGCCATAGATGACCAGCCAGTCCTCCGGGTACATGATGGGCACCTCCACGCCCTGCACGGGCAGCGTCGCCGCCACGGAATCCGCGTTGAAGATGACGTGGTACAGGGGGCTTTCGCCCGGGGCGTGGGCGTTGCGCAGAACGGGCGGGGCGTAGAGCTCCACATCCGCGCCGTCGAAGTGGTAGGCGCAGCGGAAGCTGTCCCCGTCCCGGGGGGTGCGCATGCCTAATTTGGACAGAATCGCGTCCGCCCGGGGCGCGTCCTCCTCGGTGACGAGAATGTCGAAGTCATGCCAGGTGTGCGTGGCCCCCAGCGCCTGCAGCATCCAGCCGCCGCCCACAGCCCACGTGATGCCCGCCGCGTTCAGCCGCTCCGCCGCCCGGCGCAGGGCCTTCTCCTTCGTTGCGTTTGCCATTGTATTCCTTCCTCCTTACGCCGCCCTTCAGCGGTCGAGATTTTCCAGATTGATGGCCTCGATCTCCGCGCGGCGCAGCTGCGGCGCACACCCGGGACACGGGGTCAGGGTCTTGTAGGGCGCCTCGTCCAGCGCCCCGTAGGGGAACGCCGTCAGGGGCAGAAAGCGCGTGTTCACCAGCTGGCACCAGGGGGACGAATGGTAATTCCTGCCGCCATTGGGGTTATAGTACAGGAGCAGCCCGTCCTCGGCGGGGAGCAGCGTGCGGCCCACGTCGTCCCAGATGAGCACCTTGGCGGGGGCGTTCTTGCCCCGGGGCAGGTTCTCCCACAGCCACTGGGCGTTGACCCCCTCCGGGGACTTCTCCCGCTGGATGCGGATACAGCCGTGGCTGGCCTTCTCGCCCAGGTAGGTGGTGCAGCGGCTGTAGTCGCGCACCTCCGCGCCCATGTCATCATACGTGATGGTGCAGGGCACCTCGTGGAGCAGGATGCCGTCATTGATGCGAATCGCCATGTCGCAGTACAGGTTCCCCGACCAGAAGCCCCCCGTCCAGCTGATGGTCACGAACTCCCCCGCCGGGGTCTCGTTGTAGGGGGCACTGGAAGTGGGGTAGCCCGTGGAGCACAGGAGCGTGGCGTAGAGCGCGCCATCCCGCCAGACGTACAGGCGCTGCTGCAGCTTGTCCACCACCAGCGCGATGTCCTGCGACACCTCGACCTCCTTCAGCAGTCTCGTCTCCACGTAGCCCGCGAACTGCTTCGCCCACACCGCCACGCTGCTGCCCTCCACGGAGGAGGAGTACGCCTCGATCAGCGTCCATTCCTCCCCCCGGGACAGCACGTGCACGCCCTGGCTCTCGCAGGTCACCTCGCCCACGTAGTCCGTACAGGCGGCGTCCGGCTCCCGGCGCACCTTGACCTGTTTGCGCTCGTCCCCCGTGAGCACCGTGATGGGCGCGGTCAGCACCCGCCAGAGCGTCTCGGGGTCGGTCTCGCCCATGGGGAGCGTCCAGGAACACACGTCGTGGTCGCAGGTCACGCCGCTCAGGTCGTCCGGGGAGAGGGGCGTCGCGTCCCGGGCGGGCTGGGGATTGTCCAGGAGCACCTCCAGCCACAGGGCCGTGGACGTGTAGCCCGTGCCGTCCGTCAGGGTCAGTCGCACATCCGTCAGGCCGTCCGGAAGCCACGCGCCGTCCCGCTTCCCGTCCCAGACGAGCAGGTTCTCGCCCGCGGTGGCGGCCTGCGTGGTCAGGGTGCGGCCCGCGTCGTCCGTCAGCGTCAGCGTGCCCGGCAGGGAGCAGGTCACCCGGGCCGCCCAGCCCGACACCGCGCTGCTCGGCGCGTCCAGCACCTCCACCACCGGCGCGGGGTCGCCCACGGTGACGGGGTGGTCGGCGGTCTCCCCGCCGCAGGTCAGGCGCAGGACGTACGCGCCCGGGGTCAGGCCCGACCCGTCCCAGGTCAGGCTGCCCTTCGCGGTGCTGACAAGGCTGAGCACGGGGTTCCCGGCGGTGTCCAGCACGGTGACCGTGGCGCCATCGGGGGCCGTCCACGTCAGGCGCATCAGCTTGCCGGGGCGCAGGAGATCGGGGGCCTGCGTCCACGACAGGGATTCGGCCCGGGCACCGGGGAGGAACAGGAGCAGGAGCAGGGTCAGGAGCAGAAGTTGTTTTCGCATCGGCGGCTGCCTTTCGTGGGGATTT
>JAEDKS010000086.1 GCA_016295665.1 Clostridia bacterium | reverse complement strand
TCTCCTGCCGGGCTTCAGGATGGTCATGCTCGTAGGAGACGCGGCTGCCTGTGTCCGTCCAGTTCAGGTCAGCGGCGGAATAGGGAGTGACCGGCTCAAGGACAAAGACATCCGCGCCGGTTTCGGCGGCGATGATGCCGGCAATCCGCTCGGTGTTGCCCGTGGCGGAATAATAGACCACCAGGGTTTTGCCTGCTTCGGGGAGGATTGTTGCATCGCCGCTCTCAGCCACCGCGGCGCAGGCGGCAAGGGCAAGCATCAGGGGCAGGGTAAGTGCAATCGGTCCCGGTTCAAAGAACCCTGCGCACATCCGGGACAACCTGAACCTGTTCGACTTCTCCCTGACGGAGGATGAAATGGCGCAGATTGCCGCGCTGAACCGGAACGTTCGCTACTACACCAGCACGCCGGAGCTGCTGGAAAGGTACGCGCAGATGGTGCCGCCGGTGGATGAGCAGAAGTAAGAAACGGTGATCCAGCCGTCCACGAAAGCATGCCGATGGTCAATCCGCCTATGTGCGGGTTGGCCTTTTACTTCTGGGGAAGGACGGTATGCCCCGGGTGGGGACCTGTGCTCCCCACCTGTCCGGGGAAATATGAAAAAAAGCGCGGGATTCGCCGGTGAGGACTTGCAAAATCTGGATTTCCGGGATAGAATATGCTGGTCAGGGTGTGCTGCGATCCGAACCGTCTGGCATGGTCATGTTGGAGCAGACCGTCAGAAGGATTCCGGGACGGAAGGTCGAAAAAGCGTCAGGACGGGTTCGCGCCTGGGCGGTGACAGGACAGGATATTGCAAGCGAGAGGTGAAAGCACTTGATGCGCAGGAAAGGGTCTGTCGGGAAGCGAATTGTCACGGCGAGTCTGCTGATGCTTTGCGTGATCGCCAGCTTCGCGGTGTACATGCGGGTGAACCTCCGGATGACCGTGTCCAGAAACGCGAATTACATCGCGGACGCGGCAACGCAGACCGCCAGGCGCATTGAGGATATTCTGATCAGCGCGGAGAACAGCATCATGGCCATCGCCCATCTGTGCGGGGAGACCATGACGCCGGATCAGCTGGACATTGGCATTCTCCAGCGGATGGTGGATGATACCCCCTTCGACTACATGGGCATCGTCGATGCCGAGGGCGTCTATACGGACAACCACGGCAGACAGACGCAGGTGTCGGACCGGTTCTACTTTGCGGACGGCATGAGCGGTCATGCCGGCATGGACATCATCTTCAACGGGCGACTTGCCCACGAGAACCTGATGATCTTCTATGCCCCGCTGTGGCATGAGGGGGATGTTGTCGGCGTGCTCACGGGCCGGTACGGCGAGCATCAGATGCAGGAGATGATCGGTGCCACCTACTTTGAGGAACCGGCGACGACCTATCTGTGCCTGCCCGACGGCAGCGTGTTCTCCAGCTCCAACGATACCGACCAGCCTGAAAATGTCATCACGGCGCTGCAGGAGGCGGAGGGCGCGGATCAGAAGGCGCGGGATGCGCTGATTGAGGCGCTGCAGAACGGGCAGTCCCAAAGCCTGACCTACAGGAGCAGGCAGGGCACCAACGCGGCGTATGTCACGCAGCTGCCTGGCAAGGACTGGATGCTGCTGCAGGTTTTCCCCATTCAGGTGACCAATGCCATGCTGCAGGAGTCGAACGCCATCGCCATGTATCTGGAGCTGTGGCTGGTGCTGCTGTTTGCGGTCTATATCCTGCTGCTGGTTATGGAGAACCGGAAGCAGAAGGCGAAGCTGGTCATGGAAAAGCAGGAGATGCGGGAGATTGTGGAGAGCACCTCCCGGCTGTTCAACAGATTTGTGCTGGTGAACCTTCAGGACGATTCCTATGAATATCTGAAAAGCGACCTTCACGCCGCCGGGAAGGCAGGCGGCGATGGGGACGAGGATGTTCTCTCGGGGAAGGGGGCCTACTCCTGGCTCCGGGACTACTGGAATAAACGGGTCGTTCAGGAGGATGCGCAGATACGGAACCAGCTGACCATCAGCGCGATTCAGCAGAACCTGACGGAGGACACGCCCTTTCTGCAGTATGAGTACCGGGTGCAGGAGGAGAGCGTGCGCTGGATGCAGATTTCGGTGCTGTGCCTGAAGCGGAGGGAGGGCGTTCCCGTCTCCGTCCTGATGGCGGTACAGGATGTGACCGAGCTGAAGGAGGCGGAGCTGAAAAACCGCATGGCGATGGAGGAGGCCTACCGGGCGGCGAAGGCAGCCAACGAGGCCAAGACCGTGTTCCTGTCCAACATGAGCCATGACATGCGCACCCCCATGAACGCGATCATGGGCTTCTCGGCCCTGCTGGAGCGGGACGCCGGACAGCCGGACAAGGTGCGGGAGTACAACGGGAAGATCGCCACCTCGGGACGGCACCTGCTGAGCCTGATCAACAACGTGCTGGAGATGTCGAAGATTGAGAGCGGACAGCAGGCGCTGGATATGGTGCCGTTTACGCCGGGAGAGCTCCTGGAAGAGCTGGAGGCGGTCATCCGGCCTCGGATTTTGGAAAAGAAGCAGGTGTTCGAGGTGTCTGCGTCCGACCTGAGCGACAGGCCGCTGCTGGGCGATCAGCGAAGGCTCAGCCAGATTCTGCAGAACCTGCTGTCCAACGCCGTCCAATATACGCCCGAGGGCGGACGGATTGCGCTGTCCATCCAGCGCCTGCCGGAGATCACCCGGGGCTACGCACACCTGTGCTTCCAGGTGCAGGACAACGGCATCGGCATCAGCCCGGCGTTCCAGCAGCACATCTTCGATCCCTTTGCCCGGGAGAACAACACGACCGCCAGCGGCGTGCCGGGCACGGGGTTGGGCATGGCGATCACCCGAAGCCTCGTGGACATGATGGGTGGAACCATCTCCGTGGACAGCGCGCCGGGCAGGGGAAGCACCTTCCGGGTGGAGCTGGAGCTGCGCTGCGGAGCGCAGTCGGCGGACAGCGCCCCGGAGGCGGCGGACACGGCGAACTCCGATGCCGGATCGCTGGAGGGCATCAGGGTTCTGGTGGCGGAGGACAACGACATCAACGCGGAGATTCTGGAGGAGCTTCTGTCCTGCGAGGGCATCTCCTGTGAGCGGACGGTCAACGGACAGGAGGCGCTGCAGCGGTTCCAGCGCATGCCCGCAGGCTATTTCGATGCCGTGCTGATGGATGTTCAGATGCCGGTCATGAACGGCTACGAGGCGGCCCGTGCGATTCGTGCGTTGGCGCATCCCGACGCGCAGACCATTCCGATCATCGCCATGACCGCGAACGCCTTCGCGGAGGACGTGCAGACGGCGATGGCCTCGGGCATGAACGTCCATCTGACAAAGCCCATTGATCTTGGGGTGCTGAAGGGCGTGCTGGCAAGGCAAATCCAATCCGGGAGGAAAAGCTGATGCTGTATGCGATGAGCGATATTCATGGTATGTATGACAGGTATCTTGCCATGCTCGAGCAGATTGGCTTCTCAGAGGAGGATACGCTCTATGTCCTTGGAGACGTGGTGGATCGCGGGCCGGAACCGATGAAGGTTCTGCAGGACATGGCTTCGCGGGATAACGTGTACCTGCTCAAGGGCAACCATGAGGGCATGGCCTCCTATGTGCTGCACAAGCTGAATGTGGAAATCACGGCGGAAAACGCGGCCACCTATATGGACGAGACGCTGATGCGGGCGATTGTAGAATGGCAGATGAATGGCGGCAACGTGACGATGCGCCAGTTCCGGGCGCTGTCGGCGGCTGAAAGGCTGGACATCCTGGACTACATGGACGACACCCCGCTGTATGAGGTGGTCAGCGCCGGTGACAGGACGTTCGTCCTGCTCCATTCGGGGCTGGGCAACTTTGCCGAAGGGAAGCGGCTCTCGCAGTACACCTACGATGAGCTCACCTGTATGCGCCCGGACTATGAGCGGCAGTACTATCACGATTCGTCCATCTGCATTGTGTCGGGCCACACCCCGACGCTCGCCGTGACCGGCAAGCCGGAGATCTATCAGTCGCACAACAATATCCTGATCGACTGCGGCGCCGCGTTTGGCGGACGGCTTGCCTGTCTGTGCCTGGATACCATGCGTGCGTACTACGTCTGAATGGCAGGGAAGGAGACAAGGACAGCCTTCTATCATCCGTTTCTGACTCAAAGATCAGTCGGCGGTACCCGCTCCGGGTGCCGCCGACTTGATGGATGGGATGCGATTACCGCTTCCTGCGCCCGGTGCGGGTGCGCTGCTGCTGCGAGCGCGGACGGGCGGGCTGCGGCGCGGGCTGGGGCGCTTCCTGCGCCGGCAGGGGTGCTGCGGGCGGTGCCGACGCGGCGTCGTCTGCCGGGGCGGCGGACTGTTCGCGCTGCTCCTTGCTCTCTGCATACTCCTTCAGCAGCCGGTAGACCGCCGCAGAGAAGGGGACGCCCACCACCATGCCCAGAATGCCGAACAGTCCGCCGAATACCGTGACCGCCGCCAGCACCCATACGCCGGGCAGGCCGATGGAGGAGCCCACCACCCGGGGGAAGATCAGGTTGCCCTCCAGCTGCTGGAGGATGACCAGAAAGACGAGGAACCAGATCGCCTGCACGGGCGACACGGTGAAGATCATGAACGCGCCCACCGCCGCGCCGATGTACGCGCCGGCGATGGGAATCAGCGCGGTGAAGCCCACCAGCGTGCCGATCATGGCGGCGTAGGGGAAGCGGAACAGCATCATGCCGAGGATGCACAGCGCGCCCAGAATCAGCGCCTCGGTGCACTGTCCCACGATGTAGTTGTGGAACGAGTCGTTGAGGATGAAGCGCACGTGCTCAAAGCGCGTCAGGAAGGCGGGCTTGAGGAAGGTGCGCAGCAGCCGGGAGAACTGCTGTCCGATGCGCTCCTTGCCCAGCAGCAGATACAGCGCGAAGATCAGCGACAGCACCAGCGTGATGATGCCCGACACCGCCGAGGAGGTGGTGGAGATGAGCAGCCCCACGACGCCGTTCATGCCCTTCAGCAGCAGGTTGATGCCCTGCCGCAGCGTGTCCTCCACGTTGATGGACTCCAGGCTCGCCGCCACGTCGGGCATGAGCTCGTTCTCCTCCATCAGCCGGGCGACGGTGTCCACCAGCTCCGCGATGGCGGGCGGCAGCTTCTCCACGAGCAGCATGACGCACTCGATGAGGGAGGGGAGGATCATCTGCACCAGCAGCAGGAGCAGCAGCACCACGCAGCCCAGCGCCAGCAGCAGGCATACGGGCCGCCGCAGCGCCTTCAACCGGCTGCCCTCCTTGACGGGGAGCAGGCGCTCAAAAAACGCCATGGGAATATTCACCAGGTAGGCGATGACGCAGCCCAGCACCAGCGGGAAGCCCGCGGACAGGGTGCCGCCCAGCAGCCCCATGGCGCTCGACCAGTAGTGAATGACCAGCCACAGCACCAGCAGCGTGACGCCAAAGCGGACGCAGCGCTTGATCTCCTGCTTCATCTTCAGCCCCCCACCAGCGCCAGATCCGCCAGCTCGTGATCGTGGTAGACCACGCGCACCTCCGCGCCCTCGGGAAGCTCGGGCACGGGCTTCTGTACGTCGAAGTAGAACATGCGCTCAAAGGGCTTGTGCTTCTCGTCGTAGGTGATGAAGGTCATCGCCCGGTAGGAGACGCCGTCCACCAGGGAGATCTCCTCGTCGATGTGGCTGTAGCGGCAGGTCAGCTCATGGATGCGCCCGTGCAGCACGTTGTTCAGGTGGCGCTCATAGCAGCGCAGGGGCTTGATGCCCAGATCATAGCCGGCAATCAGCAGTCCCCCCAGCAGCAGCGTGAACACATCCGTCAGCACCTGCTGACGGAGGATCAGCGAGGCCACCAGGCCGATAAGCAGCAGCAGCGCCGGGATGGAGAGGATCAGCCAGCGCCTTTTCTGCTGGCTGCGAATGTCGAGCAGCTCCTGTTCCTGATACATGGTCGGATTCCTCCTTGGCGATCATTTGCTACTATGATAGCGCAACCGGGCGCTATTTGCAAGCCGAACCTGCACAATTTCCCGGAAAATCCCGCGCACATCGCCCAAAACGTGCAAAATCCGATTGTTTCCGGCCCGCAGGTGTGGTACAATCAAGGCGTCGACAGGATTTGACGCGAGGAGGTTTCCCATGGAGGAAAATCAGACCCAGGAGAAAAGAACCATCCGGCAGCTTCGGCGGGTACCGGCTGTCCGCCGCCTGATCGCCATCCGCTGCGCTCTGAACGGAGCCATGGCGGGGGTTGGGCTGCTGCTGGCGGCGCTGCTGCCCGGGCTGCTGCTGACGGTGATGGTGATGGCGCTGGGCGGTGCGACGCTGAGCCCGTGGCTGTGTGTTGCGTCGGCGGTGCTGTCCCTGCTGGCGGGAGCGGCGGGAAGCGGGCTCATCGCCCGGCATGCAAAGGATGCCGAGCCGTCCGGCCTGCTGGTGCTGGGGGCGCTGCTGGGGCTTGCAGGCGTGCTGCTCCTGAGCTTTGACGGCGTGCTGCTGCAGCTCTGCGCGGGCTGTGCGCTGACCGGGCTGGGGCTGGGGCTGTGCTGCGCGGGTGCCCATCGCCTGACTCCGGTGCTTCAGGACGTGCTGCGCTTCCTGGGCGAGGAGGCGCAGTGGAAGGAGCTGCGTCAGGAGCGGGCGCTGCTGGCGCTAAACAGCGTCACCGGAGCGGTGCTGCTGGGCGGGGCGGTGCTGCTGGTGCTGCGGTCGCGGTTCCGGCTGGCGCTTGGGCTGGCGGCGCTTGTGTGCATGGCGGTGCTGCTGGTCTGTGCGCTGAACTGCCCGGTGGATCGCCGCTATGCCCACAAGCTGCGCCGGTTCCTGTCCCGGGAGGAGGAGCAGAAGCCCCTGCGGAAGCAGCTGGAGGGCGTGCTGCTGGAGAAGCACCGCCGCCCCTGGCTCATTCTGGCGATCATCGCGGTGCTGCACCGGGTGTACCCCCATCGCGTGCTGGGCAGGGAGCACCTCCGAATGGACGAGGACAACCCCATCGTCTACCTGTGCAACCACGGCGAGCTCTACGGCCCCGTGGCGGCGATGCTGTACATTCCGGAGTATGTACGGCCCTGGTCCATCAGCCAGATCATGGTGGATCCGCAGGAGACCGCGGAGTACCTTCACCGCTACAACTTCGGCCCGGCCCGTTGGCTGCCCGGCCCGCTGAAGTGGCCCGTGTCGCGTCTGGTGACGCGCATCGCCCACTGGGGGCTCCACGCGCTGGAGGCCATTCCCGTGTTCCGGGATCATCCCAGTCAGCTGCGGAACACCTTCCGCATGGCGGTGGAGGCGCTGCAGTGCGGCGACCCCATGCTGATCTTCCCGGAGAACCCCAACGCGGTGGAGCAGGATCACGGCTATGAGCGCAGCGGCGTGGGCACCCTGTTCTCCGGCTTTGCCATGCTGGCCCCCGCCTACTACAACCGCACCGGCAAGTGCTGCCGGTTTGTCCCCATGTATGCCCATCAGGGGAAGCGCACGGTGAAGTTCGGCGAGGAGATCGTGTTCAACCCGGACAACGATCCCATCACCGAGCGCGACCGGCTGGTGAGCGAAATCGGCGCGCAGATGAACCGCATCTGCGCAGAAATGGAGGAAAGGGTATGATCCGCGTCACCGTCTGGAACGAGTATGTACAGGAGCTGGAGCAGGAGGACGTGCGCCGGGTGTATCCGGAGGGGATTCACGGTTGCATCGCGGGCTTCCTGCGGGAGGATCCGACGCTGGAGGTGCGCACCGCGACCCTGGCGGAGCCGGAGCACGGGCTGACCGAGGAGGTGCTGAGCCGGACGGACGTGCTGCTCTACTGGGCACACCACGCCCACCGTGCGGTGGACGACCGGGTGGTGGAGCGCCTGCAGCGCCATGTGCTGCAGGGCATGGGCTTCATTCCGCTGCACTCGGCGCACATGAGCAAGATCATGCTGCGGCTCATGGGCACGAGCATGACCCTGCGCTGGCGGCATGACGACCGGGAGCGGCTGATCTGCACATCGCCGGGGCACCCCATCGCCGCAGGGCTGCCGGCGCACATCGAGCTGCCCCGGGAGGAGATGTACGGCGAGTACTTCGACATTCCCCGGCCTGACGAAGTGGTGTACACGGGCTGGTTCGCCGGCGGCGAGGTGTTCCGCAGCGGGTGCACCTTCACCCGGGGCTGGGGAAGATCTTCTACTTCCAGCCCGGGCACGAGCAGTATCCCATCTACTACCAGAAGGAGATTCAGCAGATTCTCCGGAACGCGGTGCACTGGGCGGCGCCCGCCACCCGCCGGGAGACGATGCTGGACAACGTGGAGGTGCATGTCACCCCGGAGGAGGCGCTTCACACATGAGACTGTCCGTGTTTTTCGACCACGTGCGGGAGGCAGCCGCGCAGACGGGCAAGCCCCTGCGGGAGGTGCTGTCCCTGTGCCGTGCGGAGGGCGTGGAGGGCCTTGAAATCCGCGACCTACACCTGCGGGAGCGGGAGGCGGAGCTGTCGCCGATGCTGAAGGAGGTCGGGCTGCAGATCAGCTGCGTGTACGGGATGCACGACCTGGGCTGCCCGGGGGAGGAGGGGCTGGCGTCCGCCCGGGAGACGCTGCGTCTGGCGGGGCGGCATGGCTGCCGCCGGGTGCTGCTGGTGCCCGGGGCGCTGGAGACGGCGGAGGCTGACGCGCTGAACGCCCTATCCCCGGAGGACACCGCCGCCTTCATGGCGCGGAACCCGGCGGTCTGCCGCATGCGGGATCGGCTGCGGCTGCTGGTCGCGGAGGCGGAGCAGCTTCAGGTGACCGTGACGCTGGAGGACTTCGACGGCGCCCGGGAGCCCTATGCCCGGCGCGCACAGCTCCGCTGGTTCATGGAGCAGGTGCCCGGCCTGCGCTTCACCCTGGACACCGGCAACTTTGCCTTCTCCGACGAGGATGTGCTGGCGGCGCAGACGCTGCTGGCCCCCTGGGTGGCGCATGTCCACTGCAAGGATCGCGGCGAGGAGCCGGGCATGACGGGTCGGCAGCACTGCCGTGGCCTGGCACCGGTGGCGGTGGGCGACGGCTACCTGCCCGTGGACGAGGTGGTGCGGCGCCTGAAGGCCGGGGGCTATCAGGGCTTTCTGGCGATTGAGCACTTCGGTGCGCGGGATCAGCTGGAGGCCATCCGCCGCTCCGCACGGTACCTGTCGGGGCTGCTGATGGAAGGTGCATGACAAAGGGACGGACGCGGCTGTGTCCGTCCCTTTGTCATGCACTACGCGCCGATGATGCGGATGCCATCGGGCAGGCTGCTGATGGTGATGCCCCGGTCGTTGGTCAGCCGGATGCCGTCGGGGCGCGGCAGGGTGAGCGGCCCCGGCGCGTCGCCCTCCGCGCAGTGGACGGACAGCGTCGCGTTCAGCAGCCCCAGATTGTCCGGCAGGTTGCCGGCGAAGATCAGGCTGCCCGCGCTGACGCCCACCACCAGCCCGCCGCCTTGGATGTAGGTCATCAGCGATGCGCCGAAGCTCGTGCGGTTCACCCGCTCAAGCAGGTAGCGGGTCTGTCCGCCGCACAGGTAAACCGCGTCATAGCCCTTCAGCTCCGTGACGGTCATGCCCTCGTGCAGGTCGAACACCCGGATGTTTGCTGCGGGGATGCCG
>JAEDKS010000085.1 GCA_016295665.1 Clostridia bacterium | reverse complement strand
AGCGCCTGCACATCAGCCGCACCCCCCTGCGCGAGGCCCTGCGGAAGCTGGAGCGCGACGGACTGGTGGAATATGTGCTGCGCCGGGGCGTGGTGGTGCGCGCCTTCACCCTCGCGGATGTGGACGAAATCTACACCATCCGCAACGCCCTGGAGATGCTGACCCTGCCCGCCATCATCGAGAAGGCCACGCCGGCGGACATCGCCTCCCTGCGCGGAAAGCTGCATGCCATGGACGCGCTCATGGAGGCGGGCGACATCGAGCAGCTCTCCCCGCTGACCCGCGCCTTCCACAGCCAGCTGACCGCCATCTGCGCCCAGAAGCGCATCCTGCGGGTCATCGACGGACAGGATGAGTACATCCGCCGCTTCTCCGCCATGGCCATCCGGCAGGAGGATCGGCTGACGGCGGCGCATCAGGAGCACTACGCGCTGGTGGATCTGGTGGAAAAGCGCGACCTGGAGGGGCTGAGAAAGCTGATGTACCAGCACATCGAGCGCAGCAAGGAGAACTGCCTGGCGGCCCTGAAGGCCCAGCAGGCCCAGCGCCGTGACTGAGCCCTTTCTTCCTATTTTATCCGATACCAACACGGAATGGGAGCGATCCGAGCCTTGAAAGCAAACTACCATACCCACACCTTCCGCTGCCGCCACGCCGAGGGCGGCGACGAGGCCTACGTTCAGGAGGCCATCCGCGGCGGCTTTCAGCTGCTGGGCTTCGCGGATCACGTGCCGTGGCCCTTCGCCGGCGGCTACGTCAGTCCGATCCGGATGCCCATGAGCGAGCTTCCCTACTACATTGAATCCGTTCAGGAGCTGCGGGAGAAGTACGCCGGGCAGATCGACATCCGCCTGGGCGCCGAGTGCGAGTACATCCCGCGGTACCATGACCACCTGCTGCGCCTGCGGGACATGGGCATGAGCTACTTCATCCTGGGGGCCCACTATCTGGACAGCGAGGAGGACTCCCCCTACGTGTCCCGTTCCTGCCGTGCCGATGACGGCGTCCGCGCCTATGCGGAGGCCACCGCGAAGGCCATGCGCACCGGGCTGTTCCTGTACCTGGCGCACCCCGACCTGTACATGCGCCACCGCTGCGAGGACTTCAACGCCTGCTGCGAGGAGGCGGCGGACATGCTCTGCCAGACCGCGCTGGAGCTGAACATGCCGCTGGAGTACAACCTGGGCGGCCTGGACGAGCAGCTGAACGGCGAGGGCTGCGGCTATCCGTCGGACGCCTTCTGGCGCTACGCACGGAAGTGGAACAACCCCGTCATCCTGGGCGTGGATGCCCACCGGCCCTCCATGCTCTCCGACCTGACGCTGTGGAACACGGCGCGAACCTATCTGCACGGCCTGGGCTACCGGATCGTGGACGATCTGGAGCCCACGGCAAAATCGTAACACGGAGGAGAACGCAACATGAACGGCAACGGCAACTGGGATCTTTCCTTCCTCTATGAGAGCTTTGACGACCCGCGCTTCGCCGCCGACCTGGCTGCCGTGCCCGGCGCCATCGAGGCGCTGAGCGCTCTGCTGCGCGGCGACATGGACGACCGCGCCCGGCTGGAGCAGCTGATGGACGCCGAGGAGGCCCTGAGCGCCCTCATGGATCGGCTGGGCAGCTTCGTGTACCTGACCCTGGCGGTGGACGCGGACAACACCGCCGCCATGCAGTACGCCGGCAAGCTGGACGTGCTGGGCAATCAGCTGTCCCTGGTGTCCTCTGCCATCACCCGCTTTGTGGGCAGCATCGGGGATCTGGAGGCGGTCATCGCCTCGTCCGAAAAGCTGACGCAGGTGGCCTTCGTGCTGCGGGAGATGAAGCAGGAGTGCAGCCACCTGATTCCCGAGGCCATCGAGCCCTGGATTCTGGACATGCAGCTCTCCGGCGGCACCGCCTTCTCGCAGCTGCGGGACAAGCTGGACGCCTCCGTCACCGTGGACTACCGGGGCGAGCAGCTTCCCCTGTCCGCGGCCCGGGGACTGGCCTATGATGCCGACGCCCAGGTGCGCCGGGATGCCTACGAGGCCGAGCTTGCCGCCTACCGCAAGATTGAGCTGCCCATGAGCTACTGCCTGAACAGCATCAAGATGGAGGCCCGCACCCTGGCCCGCGCTCAGGGCTACGACTCCGTTCTGGACATGACGCTGGCCCAGAGCCGCATGGACCGGGAGACCCTGGACGCCATGTGGACCGCCATCCGGGAGTACCTGCCCCACTTCCGCCGCTACCTGCGGGCCAAGGGCAAGCTGCTGGGCCACGAGGATGGCCTGCCGTTCTATGACCTGTTTGCCCCCGTGGGCGCCTCCACCCGCACCTACACCGTGGATGAGGCACGGCAGAAGCTGATTCTGGAGATGGGCAAGTTCACCCCCGAAATGGCTGCCTTCATCGACAACGCCTTCGAGCAGCGCTGGATTGACCTGTTCCCCCGGAAGGGCAAGAGCGGCGGCGCCTTCTGCGCGGGCGTCCACGCGTATGACCGCAGCTGCGTGATGACCAACTTCCAGGGCAGCTTCTCCGACGTCAGCACCCTGGCCCATGAGCTGGGCCATGCCTGGCACAACCGCTGCATGGCCGGTCTGCCCGCCATGCTCTGCCACGAGCCCATGCCGCTGGCGGAGACCGCCTCCATCTTCAACGAGACCATGCTCAGCCACCAGGTGCTCGCCTCCTGCTCCCCCGAGGAGAAGCTGACGCTGCTGGAGGCCGGGCTCATGGAGGCCACCCAGACCGTGGTGGACATCTACAGCCGCTTCCTATTCGAGCAGGAGGTCATCGACACCCGCGCCGACCACACCATGAGCGTGGACGAGCTGAAGGATGCCATGCTCCGCGCCCAGGAGGCCAGCTACGGCGACGGCCTCGACAAGGAGCTCCGCCACCCCTACATGTGGGCCTGCAAGAGCCACTACTATGCCTCCGGCCTGAACTTCTACAACTTCCCCTACGCCTTCGGCCTGCTGTTCGGCAAGGGCGTGTTCGCCCAGTATCTGGAGAAGGGCAGCGCCTTCGTGCCGGAGTACAACCGGCTGCTGCGCTCCTGCGGCTCCGACACCGTGGCGAACGTCGCCGCCAGCGTGGGCATTGATGTGCGCAGCGTGGACTTCTGGCGCAGCAGCCTGGAGGTGCTCCGCCGCGACATCGACACCTTCTGTGCCCTGTGCGGAGAGCAGTAACTTTTGGTGAAAATGGGCTTGTAATTTCCGCGCCGGTATGCTATACTATGAAAGCGATACGCAAGGAGGTTTTTACGATGCAGGTTCTTTCTGTGATTCTTTCCGTGGTGCTGCTTCTGGCTGCCCTGTTCATGATCGTTACCGTTCTGCTGCAGAGCAGCAATCAGCGCGGCCTGGGTGCCATCGCCGGCGAAGTGACCGCCAATATGAACAAGACCAAGGCCGCCGATGTGGAGAAGAAGCTGGCCCTGGGCACCAAGATCGCCGCGGCTGTGTTCGTGGTGCTGTCCCTGGTGCTGTGGATCATCAACTGATGTTCCCTCCGGCATTCGATGAAAGAAAAGAGGCTGTTGCAGGTTCGCGTCTGCAACAGCTTTTTTGCATGTCCACAACACAAAAGGACGGGAAAGCCTCCTTCCCCATCCTGCTCATGCTTGCTTTTACTCCGCAGGCGCTATGGGTACCTCGCTGCCGAAGTACTGTACCATCTCCGCCTCGCTCAATCCGAAGGCAGTCTGGATATCCTGGTAGATGTAGTAGGGCCGCTTCACCATGGTGCCGTCCCGCATCCGGGTGATGCGCCTCTGCCAGTACGCCAGGGCCTCGTCTGGATCCTGAGACAGCTCGCTGTTGACCTCCGTGTCGTTCTCTGGCGCCCAGCGTGTGAAGTGGGTGGGCATCTCCGGGGCCATCACCGCCACGCACTCGTCCAGCGCGGATTGCATCGCCTCGGTGGTCCAGGTTTGGTACAGCGCACCGACCTTCGTCAGGAACAGCTCGCGGTATTCCTCCACCGCCAGCAGGCTCAGGAAAATGCTGTTGTCCAGGTGCAGTACGGTCATGCCGTCCTCGCTCAGGTAGGCATCCGAGGCGACATAGGTCGAATGGAACAGGCCCCAGGAGAAGCGGCTGTCCGCGCAGCGCCACTTCCCGTCCGGCAGCTGATAGTACACCACGCCGCTCGGATCGCTGTCACCCAGGTACATCTTCACTGCCAGCCAGTCCAGATAGCTATCCACATCCAGGCGCTCCGCCAGCCAGGCCGCGTCCACATGCTCCGCCGTGCTCAGCTCCGCCAACAGCTGCTGGTACGCGTCCCGGTTCCCCTGCTGCGTCCAGCCGGAGGCGTATACGATGCTCACCGCGTCTGCATCTTCCACGCCGAAGCCCGCCTGCCGGCAGAGCGTCTCGCCGCTGATGACCTCGCGCAGCATGTATTGTCCCCAGTACTGCCCGTTCACATAGACCACCACGGGCTTGCTGGCCAGGGTAGCCAGCTCGATTTCCTCATTTTGCTGAATCATGCCCGTCTGCAGCCAGTCCGCCAGGCGGGTGAAGGTGGCATCACCGCCGCCGCTTGTCAGCTCCAGCGCAGAGAAAACGGTGTAGCCCCGCTGAGAGAAGAGCGGGTAATCAATGGGGTCGCCCGTCACGGTGAGCATCACGCTCTGTTGGGGCAGATCATAACCAATCTCCCGGGACGGCACCATGGCCATTTCCACCGTGAAGGCGGGTTCCTGGGCACCGGCGGGCAGGTAGCTGACCGTAGCCGCGGAGGCGTCCAGTAGCAGCGCCTCGTCCACCTCCAGCATCACCACGTCCAGCGTAGTATCTGCGATGTCAGCCTGAGCTGCGGGGAGGGCAAGCAAAAGCACCAAAACTGCCACGAAAACCAATTTCACCATTTTTGTCATGGTTGTATTCTCCTTCGATGTTCTATTCTCAAGCACCATATGGCGCAGCTTCTTTCGTGACGGTGAAACGCGCTTACTGCTGCAAAGGGGGCACCTCCTGTCTGAATCTGACGAACATGCGAAACAAATCATATATGAATCCCGTAATATTATAACATCACATTACCCTGCTTGTCAACACTGTTTTTGCTTTTTTTGGTCGTAATAATAGACCATCATGGGGGGGTAATCCCATGATGGTCCGAAGGTTACCGTAACTTATGCTGATTAGGGCTGCTTGCCGATGTAGGCCAGGATGCCGCCGTCCACGTACAGGACGTGACCGTTGACGAAGTTGGAGGCGTCGGAGGCCAGGAACACGGCGGGGCCGCCCAGATCCTCGGGATCGCCCCAGCGCTCGGCAGGGGTCTTGGCCACGATGAACTGGTCAAAGGGATGACGGCTGCCGTCGGGCTGAATCTCGCGCAGGGGCGCGGTCTGGGGCGTGGCGATGTAGCCCGGGCCGATGCCGTTGCACTGGATGTTGTACTTGCCGTACTCGGAGCAGATGTTGCGGGTCAGCATCTTCAGGCCGCCCTTGGCAGCCGCGTAGGCGGAGACGGTCTCGCGGCCCAGCTCGCTCATCATGGAGCAGATGTTGATGATCTTGCCGTGGCCCTTCTTGATCATGGAGGGGATGACGGCCTTGGACACGATGAAGGGCGCGTTCAGGTCCACGTCGATGACCTGACGGAACTGCTCGGCGGTCATCTCCAGCATGGGGATGCGCTTGATGATGCCGGCGTTGTTGACCAGAATGTCGATGACGCCCACCTCGGCCTCGATCTTCGCCACGGTGGCCTGCACGGCGGCCTCATCGGTCACGTCGCAGACGTAGCCATGGGCTTTGATGCCCTTCTCGGCGTAAGCAGCCAGTCCCTTGTCCACCAGCTCCTGCTTGATGTCGTTGAAGACGATGGTGGCGCCGGCGTCGGACAGGGCGCAGGCGATGGCGAAGCCGATGCCGTAGCTGGCACCGGTGACGAGGGCAATCTTGCCCTCCAGAGAGAACGGATTGTTCATGGGAATCGCTCCTTTCCTGTATCTGTGTTGTGGGGAAGCGTGTGGTGACGGGGCTTACAGCAGATCCTTCGTGGCGATGCCGTCCATGTCGTCGAAGTCCTGATTCTCGCCGCACATGCCCCAGATGAAGGTATAGGCCTGGCTGCCCGCGCCGGAGTGGATGCTCCAGGAGGGGCTGATGACCGCCTGCTCGTTGCGCATGATGATGTGACGGGTCTCCTGACCCTCGCCCATGAAGTGCATCACGAAGGCATCCTCGGGCATATCGAAGTAGAGATAGACCTCCATGCGGCGGTCATGGGTATGGCAGGGCATGGTGTTCCACACGCTGCCGGGCTCCAGCTTCGTCATGCCCATCACCAGCTGGCAGCTTTCCACCTGACCAGGCAGGATGTACTTGCAGATGGTGCGATGATTGCTCTGCTCCAGGCTGCCCAGCTCCACGCGCACGCAGTCCTCGGGGCGGATGTACACGGTGGGATAGGCCTTGTGGGCGGGGCAGGAGTTGAAGTAGAACTTGGCGGGGTTCGCGGGGTCAGCGCTCTCCAGCGCGATATCCCGGGAACCACGACCGATGTAGAGGCCGTCCTTGTGCCGCAGGGTGTACACGGTGCCGTCCACGGTGACCCGGCCCTCGCCGCCGATGTTGATGATGCCCATCTCCCGGCGCTGCAGGAAGTACTCCGCACGCAGCTCATCCCCCGCCGCCAGGGTCAGCACCCGGTCAACCGGCTTGCAGCCGCCCGTGATGATGCGGTCGATGTGGCTGTACACCATCTTCACATCATCCGCAGGAAACAGCTCCTCGATCAGAAATTCCTCGCGCAGCCGCTGTGTGTCATAGGTCTTGACATCACGCGGCGAAGACGCCGTGCGCAGTTCCATGCTCATCCTCCTCGGTCGTGTAAATACTTTCATGGCTGAACAGACAGAAACGGTACCTCGTTCAGAGCTGCCGTTTGTATCCGTTGCTTATATTGTACAACGGATTTTTCATTTTGAAAAGGGGAAATTTCATTGATTGGACATTTTTTCGCCCCTTCCGGACAAAAACAGGAGGGCGGGCATCTGCTGCCGCGCCCTCCCGGTAACCGGATGGTACTTACTGGTTTTCCATCTGCATCATGCTCATGATGCGGTCGAACTCCCGCACAAACTGCTCCGCAGTCATGTTGCCGTCCATGTAGCGGGTCATGGCGTTCTGCAGGTTGGTCAGGTCGCCGGAGGCCCAGCTGTTGGTGGCGATGACGATGGAGGGGGCCAGCGCCCGGTAGGCGGCGATGTCCTCCGCGGTGTACTCCCAGTGGAAGTTGTCCTCCACATAGGTCAGATACTCCCGGGCGCTGTCCACCCAGTCCTGCATGTCGGCGGCATCCTCCGGGGCGGCGTTCTCCAGGTTCCGCTCCGCGCTCTCCAGATCGCGCTGCGCACTGCTGAGGAACTCCTGGTAGTAGCTGGTCTCCACCGGGTCGTTGGCATCCGGGCAGAGCAGGATGCGGGTCTGCGCATCCATGTTCGTCACCAAGTACTCCAGAAATTCCATGGCAGTCTCCCGATTGGCGCTGTTGGGGTTGACGAAGTACACCGACAGGTGACCGGCGATATACGCCTCCTCCCCCGTCTCCACGGACAGGCGCAGGGGCACGCTTTCCCAGGTTCTCCAGCTGCTGTTGCTGAGCACGTCGTTGTAGACGGACAGCAGGCAGGTGGGTTCGCTCTCCTCGGCGGCATTGTAGACGACATAGTTTCCCCCGTCGCTGTCCGGCGCCATGTCCTCCAGCGCCGGGCGCAGCGCCTCCAGACGGCTGAGCGCGTTCAGGAAGGCCGGGGTGTTGAAGGTAATCAGCTCCCCGCTCGCCTCACCGCTGATGAGCTGCGCGGAAAGGAGCAGGCTGAACAGGTTCTCAAAGCTGAGCATGCCCTGACTCTCCAGCAGGCTGTACTCATCCTCCCATTCCGGGGCGATGTCATCATACCAGTACTGGATGAAATCGAAGAACTCCGCCCAGGTGGCGGGCAGGTCATCCTCGGTGAGCCCCACCGCCTCCAGCACCTCGGGATAGTAACAGAAATCCACCGAGGCATTGAGCTGGGCGGGTACGGCGCACAGCTTCCCGCCCCGGTACAGCAGCTCCGTCATGCGGGGGTACATGCCCGCCACCGCCTCCGTCAGCACCTGACTGCCGGACAGATCAAGGCAGTAGCCCTTGTCCCGGAGAGCGCTGAACACCCCCGCCGACACGGTCAGCCGGTACACGTCCACGCCGCTCTCGCCGGTCAGCATGCCCTGGGTGATGGCCTGTGTGTCCAGCGTGGATTCGGTGATCTCCAACGCCACGTCCGGATGGGCCGCCGCATAGGCGCGCACCTGGTCATCCGCGTAGCCGATGCCCAGCCGCAGGGATTTCGCGGGCATCATCGCCGGATCCGTGGTGGAGACGGCAACGCCCGTTTCCGCCTGATAGTCCCGCACGAAGTAGCGGTCCCCCACCACCGCCGCCGGGGAATCATCGTGCCCGTAGCAGGGCAGCAGCACGCCGCATTTCTCTATCTCCGTCGCGCCCGATGTCAGCCGGTACACGCAGGAGCCGTCGGCAAAGAAGATGGTGTCCGTCGCCGCGTCCCAGGCCAGACCGCCGCAGTTGTAGTTCGGCATAGTGCACACCAGGGTGGTAGCGCCAGTCATGGGATCCAGCTCCATGATCTGCGGACAGGTCATGCTGCCCTCCGTCCAGGAGCGCTCGTAGTCAAAGTACCGCACCAGCAGCTTCCCGTCCCGGTACGCGCAGGGCCGGGACACGGGCTGCACGCCCAGCTCCTTCACCGAGGCGTCCACGGTGCTGACGCGCAGCAGCGTGTTGGTGCCATAGTTGGACATCATGTCGTTCCAGTAGCACAGCACCAGCGCATCCCCCGCCACCGCCATGCCGTAGAGCTGGGGATAGCTGCCCTCCGCCATGCCCAGCGCCACCTCGCCGATGACGGTGAAAGCATCCTCCGCGTCCAGCTTCGCCAGACAGGCCGTCGGGCGGTATTCCTCATCGTAGACCAGGTAGAGCAGGTACAGCGTCTCTCCGTCCGCTGCGGCGCACATCAGCTCGCAGTCCATGCCGCCCAGCTGCTCCCGATACCCCGCCTCGTCCAGCGCCTGCTGTTCCCGGGCCGTGTGCCAGGCACGCTCCGCCGGGTCATAGTCAAATATGATCCCGCCGCCCAGCGCCAGCACCCGGTCGCCGCGGGTCACCAGATCCTGGGCATAGGTCATGGTTGCCTCATATTCCTCGTAGAACCCGTCCGTTTCCTCCGCCCGCACCGGCAGCGCCGCCAGACAGAGGCACAGACACAGCATCAGGCACACCATACGCCTGCATGATAGCATTCTTCAGACCCCCTCACATCAACCGATTCGTTTCCCATTTTCTTTTCTCTTATTTCGTCTTTTGTGCTTCCGCCCTCAGGCCGTCTCCTGCTCCGACGGCATCCGGGCCAGCTGCAGCGCCGCCCGCTCCTCCTGCCGGTGCGCCTCCTCGATCTTCGGGCGGATGTCCAGGAACACGTCCACCAGCAGCGGCTCAAAGGCCGTGCCGCGCCCCTCCCGGATGATGTCAAAGCACTGCTCCAGGGGCATGGCGGCCCGGTAGCAGCGGTTCTCCGACACCGCGTCGAACACGTCGGCAATCGCCATGATCCGGGCGGG
>JAEDKS010000084.1 GCA_016295665.1 Clostridia bacterium | reverse complement strand
GACCGGGGGTCAGGTCGCTCTCGTGGCACACCACCGGAATCCGGTGCAGCCACGCACCAAACACCACCGGCACCGCCACGAAGCCGCCCTTGCTGAACACCACGTCCGGCCGGATCCTTCCCATCAGCGCCGCGGACTGGAACGCGCCGGCGATCACCTTGAACGGATCGACGAAGTTCTGCCACGAGAAATAGCGCCGCAGCTTGCCGCTCTTGACCGGATGGTAGATGATGCCCGGCACCGACTCGATGCGCGTGCGCTCCATGCCCTTTTCCGTGCCGATATAGTGGATCTCATACCCGGCTTCCTTCAGGTGCGGAATCAGCGCCAGATGCGGCGTGACATGGCCCAGCGTCCCGCCGCCGGTGAGAACGATTTTCTTCATGTCCGGTTACACCTTCCTTGTCAGGGGATGGCTCCATTATAGAAGAAACCCATGGCGATGTCAAGGTGCTTCCCCCCGTCGGGCGGCGCGCAAAAAACCGGAGGGCGTGCCCTCCGGTTCAGCTCAGGGGTGGTCATCCTCCGCCGCGTCGTCCTCTGCGGGGGCGGACTCGTCGCCGGTGGTGTAGGTCACCTCGGGCGCTTCGCCGCCCTCGGCGGCTTCCGCCTGGGCGGCCTCCTCTGCGTCCAGCTCATCCAGCTGACGGCGCAGGGTGGCGCGCTGCTGGGGCGTCAGGCTCCGCACATCCACGCCGGGGTCGGCCTTGCAGGCCTCGCAGGCCTCCTCGGCGGCCTGCTTCAGGTCGGCGGTGATCTCCTGTCCCTTCTCCACAAAGGCCTTCGCCAGGCCGCTGCCGGCCTCAATGACGGTGGCGACGGCACCGATGCCGCCGTGCACCACATCCTTCAGTACCTTTTCCAGATCGCTCATGGTGATGCTCCTTTCCTTCCGGTGGTCCCGGTGATTCTATGATAACCCATTTTTCCGTCCTGCATAGGCCAAGTGGCGTAAAGATACATTTTGGCGCTCCAAAGCCGCACAGGCGGGGTCACAGCCTCGGCTTCGTTTCGGCGATGAGTCGCTCGAGGCAGTCGGGCTCATCGGCCTGCAGCCAGAGCTGCTCCTGCGGCGGGGTCAGGCGCTTCACCTGCCCCACGGCATCGTCCCGCACCACGCTCACAACCAGATGCTGGCTGTGCAGGCAGGCGGACACCGCATGGGCGAACTCCGGGCAGGCGAGCAGCGCGGTGTCCAGGTCGTCCAGCAGCATGGGCACCCGGGCGCTCAGGCTGCGGCGCAGCGCGGGCGCGGCGACCTCATCCAGCGCTGCGGGCACTACCGTGCTCCGGCCCTCGTACAGCCGGATGCGGCAGGGAATGTCGTTGTACAGCGGCGCTCCGGGCTCCGGCAGCAGATGGAGCAGCTGCCCGGCGGGCCGACCTGCGGCGGAGAAGGGAAGCATGACATAGCCGACGGGCTGGAGCCCCAGCGCGCGGAACAGGCTGACCGCCAGCGCGGACGCGCCGGTGCCGGTGAGATAGAGCTGCTGCATGAGCATCGCCTCCTGCGGCGGAGCGGGTAGCACAAAAGCCGCCTTCCGCCATTTCTCTGTCATCATTATATTGGATGGGCGGGCGCTTTGTCAATCGGCTCCGGGGGCGCGGGGGAAAATTTCCTTCACAAACCGGGGAAAAATCAGAAAAAACCCGGGAGGTGTTACAAATAGGTTCTTGACAACGTAACATCTTTGTAATAGAATGGATGTACCCGGAAAATCCGGCTCTATTTGATATGGTTCGGGCAAACCGCTGAGCAAGGAGCGGGGCAAAGCAAGGCAGAGGTGATTGGTGGATGAAGCAGACGTTGAGAAAGGCGCTGACCGCACTGGTGCTGATGGCGCTTGTACTGACGGCGAATCTCGCGATGGAATCCGGCGTGGCGAAGGCCGTCGGATCCTATGGCATGGCCATCGTGGACAGCGTGAATGTGCGCAAGCAGCCCAGCACGACGTCCGAGGCATGGTTCCGGATTGATACGGGCTATGTGTGTCAGGTGCTGGGTACCAGGGAGAGCGCCAACGAAACCTGGTACAAGGTGGTCTGCACCAAGCCCAATTCATCGACCAGCAATACCTATACCGGCTATGTGCTCGCGCGCAGCTTCCGCCTCATGACCGATGAGGAATGCGCCGCGTGGGAAAAGAGCCACGGGCAGACCAGCGGCAGCAGCGCCACGGCGACCGCCTATCCCAGCAACGTGGCGACCGGTGAGCTGATCTCCAGCCAGGTCAATGTCCGCGAGGGCCCGTCCCTGAGCAGCAACTCCATGTTCAAGCTGGATCGCGGCGTGGTCGTGGAGCTTTTGAGCATCCCCGCCGCCGGCGACTCTGACCCCTGGTACCGGGTGCGATACAACGGCTACACCGGCTACATCCAGGGCCCGTACATCAAGGTGCTGTCCACCGGCAATATCGGCACCACCAATGCGCCCTCGGCAACCGCCACCACGACGCCCGGCACCACGCTGATCGGCTACGTCAAGACCACCATCAGCAACGTGAACATCCGCGTCTCTCCCGGCGGCTCCCATGTGGCGCAGGTTGCCACCAAGGGCACCATTCTGCCCTGCTATGGCACCATGGCCAGCAACAACGTGATCTGGTACTATGTGGTCTACGGCGATGTGGTCGGCTATGTGACCGACGAGTACGCCGACCCCTGTGACGTGAACGGCAATCCCAGCGACGCGCTGATGACCATCGCGCCCGCCACGATGACCCCGAATAACACCGCCGCCGCCACGCCTTCCCCGACCGCCGCGCCCACCCCCAGCCCCACCGTGCCCCAGACCGTGACCGCCGGCTATGTCAAGACCACCAGCAGCAAGGTCAATGTCCGCGAGGAAGCGGGCAAGTCCGGTACCGTGATCTATCAGGTCGCAGCGAAGAACACCGTGATGCCCTACAGCGCCACGCAGGTGATCGGCAGCGTGACCTGGTACCGGGTGACGGTCAACGGCATCACCGGCTGGATGCACGGCAGCTACCTGACCCTGTGCGGCGCTGACGGCGGCGCGCCCGGTGTCACACCGGCGCCCACGCCCACCGCGACCGCGACGGTGCCCGCCGCTGCCACCGCTACCGCCACCGTGAACGTGACCACCGCCCCCACGCCCACCGCGACCGTGCAGGTCACGCAGGCGCCCTCGGGCAACTACGGCTATGTCATCACCACCAAGGGCGGCGTCAACCTGAGGGACAAGCCCCAGGGCAGCTCCCTGACGCAGATCAAGCGCGGCGTCGTGCTGCCGCTGACCGGCCCCATGGTGCCCCGCAAGACGGCGGCAAGCTACAACTCCAGCTATGACTGGTACCCCGTGATCACTGCGGACGGACGCACCGGCTATGTGCGCAGCGACTGCGTGCGCCTGTGCGACGCGGGCGGCAACACCGTGACCGCCGCGCCCACCAGCCCCGCCCAGACGCAGACGCCCGCGCCCACCGCGACCGGCACCCCGAACGTGACCCCCGGCCCCGGATCCACCACCACGCCTGTGCTCAGCACCTATGGCTACGCGCAGACCCTGGTGAACAGCGTCAAGCTGCGCAACGCCATCAATGGCTCCACGCTGCTGCTGCTGCCCAAGGGCACCGTGGTGCCGCTGACCGGCAACCCCGTGACACCCGCCGGCTCCAAGTACACCTGGTACCCCGTGCGCTACGGCAGCTACAACGGCTACCTGCGCGGTGACTGCAGCGCCAAGCTCACCCCCGAGCAGGAGGCCGCCTACCTGGCGGGCCAGCAGATTCCCAGCGCTACCGCCACGCCGGTGCCCGTTGCTTCCAGCTACGTCATCACCACCGTGAACGAGGTCAACCTGCGGGTTTCCGCCAGCAAGGATGCGACCTCCCGCACGAAGGTCAACGCGGGCACCGTATTCGCCTATGACACCACCACCACCGTCAGCGGCACCAGCTGGTACCGCGTGGTGTACAACAACGAGCAGCTGTGGGTGCTGGCGACCAGCGTCCGCGTGATGACCCAGGCGGAGTACGAGCAGTACATCGCCGCCAATCCCAACAACACGCCGCAGGCGGAGGTGGTGCTGGGCTACATCAAGACCACCAAGGACGGCGTGAACGTCCGCGCCACCGCCTCCAGCAGCGCCAGCATTCTGGGCCGTGTCGATTCCGGCATGGTGTACAGCTACTCCGAGGCCGTGACCAGCGGCAGCTACACCTACTACAGGGTGCGCACCGCCGTGGGCGTGGGCTACCTGCGCAGCGATGTGGTGTCCTTCTGCGACAGCAACGGCAACATCATCGTCACGCCCTCCACGACCCCCGGGGCCACCACGCCCATCACCTACACCAACCTCAAGCTCGGCTCCTCCGGTCAGGCCGTGACCAACCTGGTGACCGAGCTGAAGAACCAGGGCTACTACACCGGTGACATCACCAGCAACTACACCTCCGCCGTGCGTGCTGCGGTTATGGCCTTCCAGAAGGACAAGGGGCTGACCGTGGACGGCATCGCGGGCCAGAAGACGCAGGAGGCCCTCTACGGCACCAGCGGAAATGGCGGCAGCAGCGCGGGTGGCAGCATGGTGATCTATCCCGCGGAGAAGATCGACTGGTTCACCGGCGGCATTCAGGAGCTGTGGGCCAAGGGCGCCAGCTATCAGGTGTATGACGTGTACACCGGCATCGTCTGGACGGCACGGCGCTGGTCCGGTGGCTTCCACGCCGACGTGGAGCCCCTCACCGCCGCCGATACCGCCAAGCTCTGCCAGATCTACGGCGTGGAGAAGGCCTCCGACATCGCCAAGAACAACCTGTGGCAGCGCAGGCCCTGCCTGGTGACCATCGGCACCCGCACCTTCGCCTGCTCGCTGTACGGCATGCCGCACAACTACCCCGAGGGCGACACGATCCCCGACAACGGCATGGACGGTCAGGTCTGCATCCACTTCACCAACAGCAAGACCCACACCGGCAACAGCGTGGACAGCTACCATCAGCAGGCCATCGAATACGCCTACCAGAACGCCCCCAACGGGCACAAGTAATCCGGCCGAACAAAGACCAGGGCCCCGCCTTCCGGAAGGAATGCGGGGCCTTTCTGACGGAAACAGAGGGCATGGCGACGCGGCGTGGAAAAGCCCTCCGCAGGTGAGGCGAAGGGCTTGACTGACTGGTGGAGCGTCCGGGCGGGAACGTCAGTGGGAATGCTCGGCGTAGATGGGCACATCCTGCCAGAGCACCACGCTGCCGGCCTGCAGCGAACGGGGGACATCAATCAGGCGCTGGTTGCTGCTGCCACGGAAGCGCAGGGTCAGGTCATGCAGCTCCTTCATGTAGGGGCCGTCCACCAGCACATCCAGCAGGGCCAGCAGCGCGTCGGTGTCCCCGCAGCGGCAGCGGCAGGGCTCCTGCCCCGTCAGCTGGGCCCAGGTGTAGCCGGAGTAGCACCAGACCGTCTTGCCCGGCAGCGCGGCGCGGAAGCGGCGCAGAAAGGGGAGCAGTCCCCGCTGGTTGGCGGGCTCCATGGGCTCACCGCCCAGCAGCGTCAGCCCGGTGATGTACGCGGGGCGCACGCTGTCGATGATGCGCTGCTCCACCTCGTCGGTGAAGGGCTCGCCGTAGCCGAAATCCCAGGCGACCGCGTTGAAGCAGTCCGGGCAGTGGTGTGTGCAGCCGGAAACGAACAGGCTGGTGCGCACGCCGGGGCCGTTGGCAATATCACAGGTCTTGATGTTGGCGTAGTTCATGTGCTGGTACCTCGATCCTTCTCATGCGCGGGGTCGGCACGGGGCTTTCCCCACCCATGATGATACACGATTCCGGGCCGTCCGTCCATAGCTGAGAAAAATTTTTTCGATATTTTGTGTCCCATTTTCTGTAAGAAAAAGCGAAAAAACCCGCGAAAACGTGACGCGGCAAGGGTTTGAAGCTCATGGGCCCAAAAGGCTGAAAACACAATATTCTGTGTCCGGGTTCTCTTTTAGACACAACAGATTGTTGATTTGCTCTTGACGAAGCACAAGGAATCGTGTATAATGAGAACCCGGCGCCCTATGAGAAAAACGACATGGGACTGCCCGGCCTGAACGACAGGTGCAGGGTGAGTGTGATTTGTGCGCCCTTGAAAAAGGCGCTCTGATAGGAAGCACGATGTGACACCGGGGGACGCAGGGTCGCCCGGAGGGAAGGATGGACGGACATGAAGGTTATCAAGCGCAATGGCTCCGAAATGGAATTTACCCCGGAAAAGATCATCGCGGCGATTGGCAAGGCCAACGTCGCTGCCGGCGGCGTGCTCAGCGCCAGCCAGATTGAGACCACCGCCCGGAATGTGTGTGACCAGTGTGCCCGTCTCGGCCGCGCCGTGAACGTGGAGGAGATTCAGGACATGGTGGAGATGCAGCTCATGCACGACGGCGCCTATGAGGTGGCGCGGCTGTATGTGCGCTACCGCTATCAGCGCTCCCTGGTGCGCCGCAGCAACACCACCGATGACCGCATCCTGTCCCTCATCGAGTGCAACAACGAGGAGGTCAAGCAGGAGAACGCCAACAAGAACCCCACCGTCAACAGCGTGCAGCGCGACTATATGGCGGGTGAGGTCAGCCGCGACATCACCAAGCGCCTCCTGCTGCCCCAGGAGATCGTGGATGCCGACCGGGAGGGCATCATCCACTTCCATGACAGCGACTACTACGCGCAGCACATGCACAACTGCGATCTGGTCAATCTGGACGACATGCTGCAGAACGGCACCGTCATCTCCGGTACGCTGATTGAGAAGCCCCATTCCTTCTCCACCGCCTGCAACATCGCCACCCAGATCATCGCGCAGGTGGCCTCCAACCAGTATGGCGGACAGTCCATCAGCCTGACCCACCTGGCCCCCTTCGTGCAGGTCAGCCGCGAGAAGATCCGCAGGGACGTGGAGGAGGAGCTGGCGGTGCTGGGCGGCGAGGCCACCGAGGAGCAGATCAGCCGCGTGGTGGAAATGCGGCTGCGCCGGGAGATCGAGAAGGGCGTCCAGACCATTCAGTATCAGGTCATTACCCTGATGACCACCAACGGACAGGCCCCCTTCCTGACCGTGTTCATGTACCTGAACGAGGCCCGCAGCGAGCAGGAGAAGAAGGATCTGGCCCTCATTATCGAGGAGGCGCTGAACCAGCGCTACGAGGGCGTCAAGAACGAGAAGGGCGCCTGGATCACCCCCGCCTTCCCCAAGCTCATCTACGTGCTGGAGGAGGATAACATCCGCGAGGGCGAGCCCTACTTCTACCTGACCCAGCTGGCGGCCCGCTGCTCCGCGAAGCGCCTGGTGCCCGACTACATCTCCGAGAAGAAGATGAAGGAGCTCAAGGAGGGCAACTGCTTCCCCGTCATGGGCTGCCGCTCCGCCCTCAACCCCTGGAAGGATGAGCAGGGCAACTACAAGTTCTACGGGCGCTTCAATCAGGGCGTGGTCACCATCAATCTGCCGGATGTGGCGCTGTCCTCCGGCGGCGACATGGACGAGTTCTGGAAGGTGTTTGACGAGCGTCTGGAGCTGTGCTATCGCGGCCTCATGTGCCGTCACGAGCGCCTCAAGGGCACCCTCTCCGACGCGGCACCCATCCTCTGGCAGTACGGCGCCATCAGCCGCCTGAAGAAGGGCGAGCCCATCGACAAGCTGCTCTATGGCGGCTACTCCACCATCAGCCTGGGCTACGCGGGCCTGTGCGAGTGCGTGCGCTACATGACCGGCAAGAGCCACACCGACCCCGCCGCCACTCCCTTCGCTCTCAGCGTCATGGAGTACATGAACAGGAAGTGCGCCGAGTGGACGAAGCGTACCAACATCATGTTCTCCATCTACGGCAGCCCCATCGAGTCCACCACCTACAAGTTCGCCAAGTGCCTGCAGCGCCGCTTCGGCATCGTGCCCGGCGTGACCGACAAGGGCTACATCACCAACAGCTACCACGTCAACGTCCGCGAGGAGATCGACGCCTTCTCCAAGCTGAAGTTTGAGGCCCAGTTCCAGGCCCTCTCCACCGGCGGCGCGGTCAGCTACGTGGAGGTGCCCAACATGCAGGACAACTTGGAGGCAGTCATCAGCGTGCTGCAGTTTATCTATGATAACATCATGTACGCCGAGCTGAACACCAAGAGCGACTACTGCCAGGTGTGCGGCTACGACGGGGAGATGCAGATCAGGGAGGAGGACGGCAAGCTGGTGTGGGAGTGCCCCAACTGCCACTGCCACGACCAGGACAAGATGAACGTGGCCCGCCGGACCTGCGGCTACATCGGCACCCAGTACTGGAACCAGGGCAGGACGCAGGAGATCAAGGAGCGCGTGCTGCATCTGTAAGAATTTTTCTGCGAAGGAAACAAAAGCCTCCTCTGCTTCGTCTGTATGAATGAAAGACGGACAGAGGAGGCTTTCTGATGCGGAGAGAGAGGCTGCTGGGACTGATGTGCGCGCTGCTGATGCTGCTGGGTGGGATGCCCGCGGCGCAGGCATGGAGCGCGGGGGTTCAACACTATGAGGTCGGGGACAGGCCGGAATGGGCCGAGGGCCTGCCGGGGGAGCCCGCCGGGGCCATGGATGTCCATGACGGATATGCGCAGACCGGTCTGGTCGCCATGCGGGCGGACGGGCGCTATCTGCTCTACGGCTGGCAGGAGGGGCAGGTGGCGCTGCTGTCCGGGATGCTGCTGCCGGAGGACGGGGACTTCAGCTTCCAGTACGATGAGGTCGGGGACAAGGCGCTGCTCTTTGTTCGCCGGGGCGATGAGCGCATCGGCCTGATTGCCCTGGGGGACTGCTGGCAGGCATACATCTATCAGCGCTTCCACGAGGATGGCAGCCGCACGGATGTGCAGCTCTACGCCATGCCCCTTGCCGTGCTGGCGGCGTATGGCCCGGACGGGGCGCTGCTGTCGGAGACGGAGCTGCCGCTTGACCTGCCCCGGGTGGCGGCGCTGCTGGACTTCGACACCTTCCCGGACACGCTCGCGGAGGCGGAGACCTACACGCCCCCGGTGACCCTGCCCGGGGATGCGCGGACGATGGTGTGCAGCGGATGCAACCTGCGGACGCTGCCGGACGTGCGTTCGGAGAGCCTGGGGTTCTATCCGGAGGGCGTGCTGGTGCACAGCCTGGGGCTGCGGATCCGGAACTGGTGGCTGGTGCGCGTGGGGGACACCGTGGGCTGGATGAAGAACGGCTACATCCACGCCATGGACGAGCACTGGACGCTGTGCTATCAGCGCCTGCCGGTGGTGACGCTGGAAATGGACGCGCCTCTGTCCGACGAAGCCGGAGCGCCGCTGGGCACCCTGCCTGCGGGCACATCGGTGTTTGTGCTGATGACCGACGGGGGGCGGGCGCATGTGTGCGTGCCCCGGGGCGAGGCGGGCTGGCTGATGGACATGGAGGGGCAGTTCGGGTACGTGCCGCTGGAGGCGGTGGACCAGGTGCCCGGGAACGGCTGAGCGACGCCTCCCGCCCAATCAGGAACATGAAAAACCCCGGCGCCGCACCCAGGAGAGTGCGCGTCGGGGGTTTTGGATTGGCTTACGCCTGCTTGGCGATCTCCACCAGCTTGGCGAAGGCAGCGGCGTCATTGACAGCCAGGTCAGCCAGCATCTTGCGGTTGACCTCGATGTTCTGCTTCTTCAGGCCGTTGATAAAGGTGGAGTAGCTCATGCCGCTCAGACGGGCAGCCGCGTTGATACGGGTGATCCACAGACGGCGGAAATCACGCTTGCGCAGCTTGCGGCCTTCATAGGCATAGCGCAGGGAACGGGCGACCTGCTCGGACGCGGCGCGGTACTGCTTGGACTTTGCGCCCCAGTAGCCCTTCGCCAGCTTCATGACCTTGCGGCGCTTCTTCAGAGAATTGACAGCGCGCTTGATACGTGCCATAATGTTTTACCTCCTTGCCAGCAAATGGGCTTCTTACTTGTAGGGCAGCAGCTTATGGATCGTGCGGGCCTCTGCGGCGTTGTCAACGACGCCGTCGGCGCGCAGGTGACGGGTGCGCTTGGTGGTCTTGAGCCGAACCTGGTGGTTGGCATTCA